>CALLPS010000056.1 GCA_938015355.1 uncultured Pleurocapsa sp. | reverse complement strand
GCCTCGAACATTTCAGCGGGACGTGTTCCTCAAGCTGTTGACCGACGAACTTCGTTCGTCCGACGTTGCTTTGCAACGGCGAAGCTCGCGCCTAGCTTGAGTGCTTGCACCGCCCGCATTGATTTGTGCAAGAGGTCTACTGTTTTCCACCCAATTTAAAAAGAATGCAGTTTAAATGCACATCAGCTTATAACATTTTGGGACATTTATGTTTATTTTAACTGGCGGTTTTGATAATCCAAGATTAAATTGGGTGCAAATTATACTATTGAGATTCTTAACTGTAATGGAAATTTTATTTAACGATCAGTTAATGCAGATCGTAATGGAAATTCATCATAACTATCTATTACCTGTTTCCAGTCTTCTTGCTCAAAGTATTGAAGATCCTGATATTCTTGGTCAAATTCAAGATGCCTGGTATAACTTTATTGATTCAGGACAAGTTTGGGCATTATTAATTGGGATGTTTTTTGGATACACTTTTAAAGGGTTTACTGGATAGTAAACTATTCAATATTTTTGGCGTTGTATCTCCCAGAAATCAACGCCGACTAACATCATTAAATATATATATCTAATAATTTATTTTTTAGTCTTGATATAACTCGAAGTTGGGATTGATTTATGTATAAGTTTCCTAAAATAATTTGGTTAGCTAGTATTTTATTAGTCTTTATATCTTGTAGCTATAATGAAAGACCCTCTTCTTCAGTTCAGGCTCGAAGTTATGATTATGAAGAAAAGGACAATTTTTCTGCACTAGTTGACCCTGCAAGCGATCGCTTTATAATTCCTCCTGAAGTTGCGGTTATGAGTGGAAAAATGACATCATCTTCTAGTTCTTTTGACAAGACAAGCAAGTTATTAGCAACGGGAGCAAAAGAATTTTTGAGCAATGTTAATAGTATAGAAAATTGCTCAGCAAAGATTACTGATTATCGGCATCCTGCGGTAAATAAGTCTAGCAAAGTAAGTCTTTCTAATAAGAATAGATATTTGGGTAATCTGAAACTAGAAATCTTAATTTCATTTGCTAAAACTCAAGATATTAATCAGCGTATTCAACAATTAAATTCTTGTCTACAAGCAATTCCTCAATTAAAAGTTGAGCAAGATGAATCAGATAAGAATGCGAGGATTGATCTGTTCTTGTCTCAAGTTATGCCGACGATTAAACAAGCTAGTAAATATAGAAAGGAATTACTAGAGTTTAAATTTAAATCTTTAAAAGAAGTCGGCAGTATATCAAATCCAGCAACTCAGTTTAATGCCTCTGATACGAAATGTACTAGCAAAGGAATAGTGCAAGTAGTTAATCGTAGTTTGAGTGGTATTGAATTAGATGTTGATTTTGATTGTCGTCGTTTTGTTAATGAAAAATTGATTATAGAAAAAGAATAAAGAGGCAAAGCCTCAGCTATAAGCTATTATGATAAAGATCGATTAATTATTGATCTTTACTTTTCTAGATCTAACGCCATTTCATTACTGGGAATAAAGCCAATATTTTCGTATACGGGCTTGCCTAAAGGTGAAGCATGAAGCACTGCCTTATTGCAGTTGATACTTTTTAAATAATCCATCGCCGTATTAGTTAACTTCGTCCCAATCCCCTGACGACGGTAATCTGATTTAACATAAACATTCCAAATATAACCATAATTGCGATCGCATCTAATATCAGGATATAAACCCGCAAACAATTGACAACTAATTGAACCGACTATTTCAGTTTCAACTTGAGCGAGAAAAGCCTGAAATTTCAATTCTTGGCGAGCATGCTGGATGAATTTAAGGGTAATATCCAGCCAATCATCATCAATCGAATCTTCCGAGACATTGTTATCTAACCATAATTGATAGAAATGTTCCGCAATAATCTGATCCATTTCAGGATTAGCTTGGTTAATAGTTACGGGGAATATAGACATGAAATTTAACTATCTTCCAAAAGAAGTGTCCCGATTTATCGGCGAGATGAATTTTGGGCAGGGTCTGTCGAGCTAGGTCTGCTTTGTTGTTCTACATACTTCCGTAGTTGCTCTATTGTAACTCCACCACAAGAGGCAATGAAGTAGCTACCAGACCACAGTACGCGCTTTTGACCATACTGTTTTTTCAAATATTCTTCATGATTACGCCACATAGTTTTGGACGAAGTTGCTTTGAGATTAGCTACTAGGTTAGATACAGAAATACTCGGCTTATAGCTAATGATGCAGTGTATGTAGAATTCTATAATATTATTATATGAGAAAAGCAATAAAAGTCAGAATTTACCCAAACGAACAACAAGAGCAGTTGTTAGCAAGACAATTTGGCTGCTCGCGTTTTTGGTGGAATCGTTCTTTAGCATTGCAGTACGAACACCGTTCCAATAATGGAAGATGGTTAAAGCGTACCGAGCTAAACGCTATGCTCCCGCAATTAAAGAAAGAGCTTCCTTGGTTAAAAACTGACTGCTATTCTCAAGTTTTACAGGCTACCTCTAAACATTTAGAGCAAGCTCTAAAAAATTGGTTTGAAGGTAGAGCCAAAAAACCCAGATTCAAAGCTAAATCTAATAAACAATCGATTAGTTTTCCTCAAAATATTTTAGTAACTGGCAATCAAATTAAAGTTCCCAAAGTGGGCTTGATTGATGCAGTAATTACTCGAAAAATTGAAGGAATAATCAAGACAGTAACCATAAGTGTTACGCCTTCAGGCAAATATTTTGCTGCCATCGGTTTGGATAATGAATTGCCTCCCGAAAAAAGCACTACTGACGGCATAGTCACTGGTATAGACTTGGGTCTGAAAGACTATGTTTATTGTCACAACGGAACTGAAAGTTATTCGGTCAAACACCCCAAATGGTTAAAACGACACGAGCAAAACTTGCGAAGACATCAAAAACAATTATCAAGGAGAAAGAAAGGTAGCAAGAGAAGAAATAAAGCAAGGTTACTAGTTGCCAGAACCCATGAGAAATTGTCTAACTCTAGGCAAGATTTCTTGCACAAATTATCAAAACGCATCACTGACGAAAGCCAAGTCATAGCAGTTGAATCATTGAATATTCGAGGAATGCTAAAAAACCGTAGATTAAGTAAAGCTATTGCTCAATCTGGGTGAGGAATGTTTCTTAACTTTCTTGATTACAAACTAAAGAAAAAAGGTGGTGTTTTAGTAGAAGTAGATAGATTTTTTCCTTCGAGCAAATTATGTTCGTGTTGCGGTCACAAATATAAAGAATTGACTTTGAGCGAACGAATTTGGACGTGCGAACAGTGTTCGACAACTCATATAAGAGATGAGGTGGCTGCGAAAAACATTCGTACTGAAGGGATGAGAATACTTGGGCTGGGACACAGCCTTCGTGGAGATGATGTCAGACTTGAGACTTGTCTTGAGCAATCGTCAGTGAAACGAGAACCATCCTACGAGCAACTTACGTTGTTTTAGGAATCCCTCGGTGCAGCGGCAGCTCACCGATGGGAGGATGTCAATTAGATACTTGTAAACTTGAACCATTATCCCCTTTGTACACTTCTATTCTGGTTTGAAAAGCTTCTTTGAATTGAGGCATATGGGTTACAGTGAGGATACAGGCAAAATCTGAGGCGATCGCATTTATTGCCCCCACCAGGCGATTACAACCCTCTGCATCTTGTGTACCAAAGCCTTCGTCAACGATCAGCATTTGCAGAGATGTCCCCGATCTTTGTGCCAGTAGTTTTGCTAAAGCTAACCTGACGGAGAAATTGATCCGAAATGCTTCCCCCCCAGAATAGGTTTCATAGGGGCGAGTACCCCCAGCATCGGCAATTACGATATCAAGAGTATCGATTAGCTTGGTTTTCTTCTTAGATGTCCCTTTGGTTGCTTTCTGAGTTAAAAACTGGACATGAAATTGATTCCCTGTAAGTCTCGCTAGGATCTGATTTGCTTCTGCTTCTAGTTGGGGCAAAATGTTTTCAATAGTCAACGCCTGGATACCATTTTTACCAAATGCCTCAGTTAAGGCTTTATAGATACGATATTGCTTTTCGTATTCCTGGAGTTGTTTTTCGGTATCTTGATGTTGGACTTTTAAATTATCTATTTGCGTAAGAGTCTGCTGGAGTCTGCCACAACGGGAGATTAATTGATCTAGTTGTTGGCGGCGTTGATGAATTTGCTGATCAATCCCTGTTATTTCCTGACGATGATCGCTAATGGTTTCTTTTTGAGCAAGATGATATTGTAGTTGCTCCTGACTGGTTTGTTTATCTTGTAATCTAGTTTGTAACAGTTGCTCTAGTTCGATTAGTTTTGTCTGGATTTGGGGATATTCCTGTTGTGCCTTTTGTAATTCCTGATATTTTAATTGCCAGGATTGGGATTGTCGCCAGGAAGTTAGCAGGTTTTGGTGCGTCGTGCGATCATATCCTAGCTCTTGAATTTGCTGATCGATGGCATTTATCTGCTGTTGAATCTGGGAATTGATATGCAGTTTTTCTAAACTAGTTTGGGCATCGGCAATTTCTCTGAGGAGTTGGGGCTTTTGCTGATCTAATTTTGCCTGACGCTTGATCGCATCTTCGATTTTTGCCTGTTTGATTTCTGCCCAACGCAAGCTATTAACCTCTCCCCTAACTAGGGCATGGGTTTGTTCATCATAATTAAGAGTTTGTAACTCCCCTGATACTCGCGTAATTTCTGCCTGTAACTCCTCGGCATAAGTACCACTCTGGAGCGATCGCTCCAAATTATCTCTTTCTTCTTGAGTTACTCGTAACTGATCATATACATCTTCTGTCGCTTCTAATTGCGCTTCTAGTTGTCCATATTGTTTTTGTAGAGAATCAAAGCTAGAAATTTCTTGAGATATTTCACGATGTTCATTAATTAATAACTGTATTTCACGATCGCAAGCGGATAGTTGTTCCCGAATTACCCAGATTTGGTCTTGAATTTCTGATTGTTGCTGTTTGGTTTTGTCCACTACCTGATGACGATGATGTTCATCTAATTCGCGATCGCATAATGGACAAGTTGCATCGGGATTATCTAACATTTGTAGCTTCTGCTGGAGTTCATGGAGCTGTTTTTCATAAATACGCTGATTTTCCTGTAATTTAGTTTGAAATTCTCTTCTTTCTGTACCCTTTTGCTTGACTCGCTTTTGATAAGTTTCTTTCTTTTTTAATTCGTCAATTTGAGCATCAACAGTTAGTAATTGATTGCGCTTTTCGGGGACTTTTTCGATATCTAAGGCTAGTTTTTGGGTGGCATAATGAAGTTGCTCTAGTTTTGCCGATATTTTTGCTTCTTCACGGTTTATTTCCCTTTCTAGGTCGTTTTTTTGCCGTATTAGGGGAGAAATATATTGCTGTAGCCGATCTAATTCCGCAAGTTGTTGGCGGGCTTTTTCTAGTTTCCCTAATGCCGTTGATACATCTTCAGTTTTGGCTAAGACTTTGGTTATTTCTTGTTCTTGCTGGGCAATACTTTCTAAGCGAGTTTGCAGCTGATTAATATTGAGATTTAACTGATTTTTTTGCTGAGATAGCTGTTTTTCTAGCTGTTGTCGTTGTTGTTGTATTTCTTGATAGGTGGCAAACTTAGCTGATAATTCCTTTTCTTCTTTTTGCCAAGCAAGTAACTGATTAAAGCCTGTGGTAATCTCTGCTTCTTGTTTAATTAAATTACTTAATGCGGTTAATTGTCCTTGGAGTGCTTTAATATCTTTAGTAGCGCGATCGCAATCCTGGGATAAATTCTGATGTTGCGTCTGTTGGATCGTGAGTTGTTTTTCCCAAGTCTGTCGCTGATATTCAGTTGCTTGTAACTCCTGTAGTTTAGCGCGATCGAGATCTTGTAACGCTTTTAATTGAGCTAATTCTTGGTTAACTTGTTCTAACTCGACTGCAATCTCTTTTCTCTTTGCCAGTTCAATTTCTAACGGCTCAAGATTGTGCTGTAGTTGCTCCAGTCTACCTTTATATTCCTTAGCCGTGTCTTTTGCTTTAACCGCTAACTCTTCATAACGATCTAACTTTAATAAATCTGCTAAAATCTGTTTTCGCTCACTGGGGCGACGTAACATAAACTCATCGGCTCTTCCCTGACGCAAGTAAGCAGAGTTGGTAAAAGTATCGTAGTCTAACTTTAAACAAGAAACAATTTCTTCTTGAGTCCCTCGTAATCCCTTAGCCGTAATCGATTTAAAATTACCCGCCTTTGTTTCTACCTGAAATTCAAGAGAACTACTTCTTCCCCTAGTACGCGATCGAATGACGCGATAGGTTTGACCATTGCAGCTAAAATCAAAATCAACCCGCACATTTTTTGCGCCGCCGTTAATCACATCATCTTCTGTTGCAGCCCGACTTTTACCCCAAACTACCCAGGTAATTGCTTCTAGTAGGGATGATTTCCCAGCCCCATTCGCTCCACATATACAGGCAGTATGCAACCCCTTGAAGTTTAAAGTAGCATCTCGATAACTCAAAAAGTTTTTTAAGGTTAGCTGCAACGGAATCATACTTTATGGTTGATTTTCCTGGTAAGAATAATGCTATTTAGTATTTTTGGCTTAATTCTTAGTCTAGAGTCGTAATTTCAAGGATTCCAGCTTTTGAGCCTAGTATTTTACAAAAATTAATAAAAATCGTTATCTTAAAAAAGAGTAAATAATCAGAATCATCAAATTAACCAGAAATTAACTACTAGTGTTAACTCAAATTAGTCAAGCCAATACTTTAATCGTCGGTGCTAGTCAAGGTATCGGATTCGGATTTGTGCGATCGCTATTACAGCAAGATAATATAGCCCAGATCTATGCCACCTATCGCAATCGGGAGACAGCAGAACAATTATTTAAATTAGAACAAGAATATGGCGATCGCCTAACCTGCTTACAAGTTGATATTACCAATGAACCACAAATAGCAGCAGCAGTTAAACAAATTCAAGAATCTGTTCAGCAGTTACACCTAGTTATCTATTGCGTTGGGGTACTCCATGGGGAAAATTTAGCCCCAGAAAAAAGCCTCAAACAAATTGATCCTGAAAAACTAATCTACTCCTTTCAAGTTAATAGCATCGGTGCGGTATTACTCGCTAAACACCTAATGCCCTTATTTAGAAAGACGGAGTACAGCATTTTTGCCAGTATCTCCGCTAAAGTCGGCAGTATTGGGGATAATCGCTTAGGAGGCTGGTATGGTTATCGTGCTTCTAAAGCAGCTTTAAACATGTTTCTGAAGACTACGGCGATCGAATATAGTCGTCGCTGTCCGAAAACTATTGTGGTAGCATTACATCCAGGTACGACTGATACTAGGCTTTCCCAACCTTTCCAGAAAAATGTCCCCCCAGGTAAACTATTTCCTGTGGAAAAAACAGTTAATCTGTTATCTCAGGTAATCGACAGTTTACAGCAAAAAGATAGTGGCGAATTCTTTTCCTGGGATGGAAGCCCTTTACCTTGGTAGCTATCTGAGATGTTGCACCTATTTGTCTAGCGAGTAGAATATTTGTACTGGCAACTTTTTTTTGAGGGGGTCTTGACTAGGCGATCGCGATTCTGATAAAATTATTTTCATAATGGGAGTAGTTGCGCTTAATAATAAAAGCTCAGGTTCCAATTATGAAGAGTATTTTTCTAGTTAATCAGAAAATGAGAGTAACTGTCAAGAAAAACAAGTTTTTTTTGAGATTAAATTTTTAAATTTTTATACTGTATCGCATTAAGGGCAAGAGGTGTAGCTGTCTGCCTAATCTATGTAAATTATTATATCATAGAATCACATTTTGTCGTGTTTGGGGAAACGCAATCGTAACTATCGTAGACGGAATATTTTAAAGCGATCGCATTCTTCGGTTTTTTTTGAACGAAGCTGAAAGCTAAATATAATATCTAATTTTTCCTATTTTTCAATTGTTGATATAAAAGGGGAATGATACGCCAGGCTTTTTGTCCATCTAATCCTCTTAAAGGCATCAAATTATAGGGGACAATTAACAAACTAAAATAGCCTAGAAATACTAGTATTGGAGCAAAAAAACTAAAGTTAACTAAACCAAAAGATGATAAAGAAAAAACTAAAATAGCTATCAAGATCTGCAAGATAACGCCACTCCAAGATATTTTAATGTCATCTAATTCATATTTTGGCTGTTCATATTCACATAAACCATGAACCAGACCAATCCTAATCGCAAATACTCGACAGCCAACTTTGCTCGCCATAGCTGCATGTCCAGCTTCATGGATAAAAATAATACTCAAATAAGACAGAATAGCCAGCACAATGTTAATCGGGCTTTCCCAGTAAATAATTAGAATCAGGGTTGAGGCAGCCAATACGAGCCAATGTACATATAATTGTGCATCCAAAACCTTTAAGTTGTTAAATTTAAAATATCCATGACGATCTGCTCCTGATAGTGAAAACTTATCCATCATAGACAATAAGTTGGATTTTAAATTAACTTTCTGAGCAGAATTATTTAACTTTCTGACATTATTACTATGAGAAAAAACATGTTTACTTAAATCACTTTCCTTAGAAGATTGACCGCATTCAGGACAATGAAAAGAGCGCTGGAAACTCAAGTTTTTAGTAATGTAAATAGTACCACATTGACATTGAACTATTTGACTCTTCTTGGGCATGATACTAATTGATATAGATTTTAGATTTTAGATTTTAGATTTTCCCACTCTAATTGAGAGAGACTCTTTAGCCTTAAAACCATACTCTTCCCGCACCAAATATAAAGGTCGCCCTTTAACTTCTTCGTAAACCCGACCTAAATATTCCCCCAATACTCCTAAAGTAATTAACTGTATCCCTCCCAGGAATAAAATCGCTACCATCAAGGAAGCATAACCAGGAACATCAACCCCAAAAATCAAAGTACGCACTACCAACATCAAAGCATAGAGTAAAGAAATAAACGAAACGGTTACACCGACGTAACTCCAAACCTTGAGGGGTAAAAAACTAAAGGAAATAATCCCATCTAGGGCAAAGTTCCACAGTTTCCAATAATTCCAAGTAGTTCGACCAGAATGACGTGGTTCACGGTCAAATAAAACGGAAGTCTGTCTATATCCTACCCAAGCAAACAAGCCTTTCATAAATCGAGTCCTTTCAGGAAGTTTTTTAATTGCTTCTACTACCTGACGATCTAATAACCGAAAGTCCCCTGTATTAGCGGGGATCGGTACATGACTCATTCTCCCGATAGTTTGGTAGAACGCTGTCGCTGAAATTCTTTTCAACCAAGTTTCCCCCTGACGCGATCGCCTGGTACCATAGACAACATCGTAACCTTCCCGCCATTTCGCAATTAACTTGACAATTAATTCTGGCGGATCTTGTAAATCAGCGTCAATGGGAATTACCGCCGCCCCAGAAGCATAGTCTATTCCCGCAGTTAATGCTATTTCTTTGCCAAAGTTACGGGAAAGATTGACTATTTTGATCGAGGGATTTCGTTGCCAAAACTCAATTAGCTTACTGAGAGTATCGTCTTGGCTACCATCATTAATACAAATTATTTCATAGCTAGTCTGCAATTCTTCTAAAACTGAAGTTAATCTGGCAAATAAATGTTCAATACCTGCTGATTCATTATAAAGAGGGACTATTACAGATATTTCAACTGAATCTAAATTTAGAGACATCAGTACTTTAACAAGATAATGATATATCTTAAGCCAATTTTTGCCGATTTATCGAAATCATGCTGAAAATCTGTCAACTGAGATTAATTATCAAAAGGTTGCTTAACAAAATACTAAATCTTACCGATACTATAAATAGATAAGAAGTAAATTGCTAGCTCTATTTCTTGTAAATTGAATCTTCCCACAGACCACTAGATTTAGAGCGAACTTTTCGAGCATTAGCCTCTTCTGGATTCTGCTCTTTTAATTCAGCCAATAAGGGCTTTACTAGTTTGACAACATTTTTCCAGGTTAAATCTTTCTCTGGCAAATAATCAGCTAATTCCTGTAAAGCAGCTTTTGCTTCGACAATACTTTGATTGATTTCTGCTTCATTTTCTGCCAGTAAAGGAGTAGAAGTACGGAGAAGATCTTGCTGTATTGTGGCAAATCCTTTTCGCACTTCTTGAGTTATTTTAACGCTATATTGAGAGCGTCCTTTTAGTTTTTGTTTATTAAATCCTTGCTGAGAAGAAGCATATAATGCAGGTAACCTATTGAGAGCATAGGTAGCAACTTCAATCACATTAACAAATTTTCTAATATTATTAGGAAGGCGAACGATCTGTCTTTCAATTTCATCAGCAACCAAAACTTCCATAACGTTGCGATTAACATAATCGTTTTCTGGTCGGTTAGTTTTCATTTAATTAATTTTGCTTATAAATAGTAATTGAGAAGAGTGGAACTGATAATTCTTCTCTTGCTCTCTCTATATATACACAGATAATCATGATTGCCTAGATACCACCACCGTGAAAAAGCGTAAATTCATCTTATATTTATATTATTTGGTTTAATAAATGCCTTTCTTTACAGAGAACATAAATTTGACTGGAAAAAATACGGATCTTGCTCTCAAATTTCAGATCCAGGGGGTGAATTGTTTCTTTTACTGCTGGAACAGAATCCCGATAAATACTTAAGCAATATGAGCACATATTTTAGCCTTGAGCATTTGCGATCGCCAGAGTGTAATTGCGATCGCTATGACATAAAACCTGTAATGAGATTGCTAATTGTGATTTGGGGATGGTTTTTCAGGCAAGAAGTTTGATTTTCTCACCATAGGGGCTGATATTTCTTACTTATTTCTCAACTTTTTTAGCTTATATTTAATTACAATTATTTACTTATGTATTCCAAACTTCTGATTGATTTTCAGACTAAATTTATGCAGATCAAAAAATTTTATGGCTTTATCTTTTCCATAGCCTTGGTGGCATTCTTGGCGATTAGCAGTTTTAATTCAGGATCTAGTACAGCATCAACTAATCCCATAGATTCTTCCTCTTCTTCTCGTTTAATAACTCAAGCTAGCCCTGGAGAATTTACCTTACCTCCCTTGCCATATGCATATGATGCTCTCGATGCTTATATTGATAGTCAAACCATGACTTTACATCACGATAAACATCATGCTGGTTATGTCAAAAACTTAAATGAAGCGATCGCACCTTACCCAGATCTTCAAGGATTATCGATAGAAGAGCTGTTGCGCGATTTGGACAATGTCCCTGAAGAGATTTCGGCTACAGTCCGTAACAATGGCGGTGGTCATGCTAATCATAGTATGTTTTGGTCAATTATGACTCCTGATAGCCCAGGACAACCTACGGGAGAAATTGCCGAAGCAATTAATACTACTTTTGGTGATTTTGAAAGTTTTAAAGAAAAGTTTAATACCGCAGGAAAAAAACGTTTTGGTAGTGGTTGGGCTTGGCTCGTCATGAATGAAGATGGCACTCTAGAAGTAACCAGTACAGGTAATCAGGGTAGTCCTTTAAGTGAAGGTCAATATCCGATTATGGGTAACGATGTTTGGGAACATGCTTATTATCTTAAATATCAAAACAACCGAGGAGACTATCTTGATGCATGGTGGAATGTGATCAACTGGGATGAGGTAAATAATCGTCTTACCACTGCAAAAAGCTGGTTTGAGTAGCTCGATCAGATGAGACATTAAGCTCTTAGAACATCAAAACCATTATCCAGCTTCTAGGCTATTCAATCAGGTGCAATACCAGTAACAGAAATCGAGTAAATCACTCCGAGGTTGATAATCTGATTCTTGATACAAGAGATTAAAATAGAAGCTGGTTTTTGCGTTTTTGCGGAAGTAATTTAATGGCTTCCTACTCAGAAAATATCTGTGGTACTTGACTTGTAATTATTGTTTAACTTCTCCTCAATGACAGGGCGTTTTTAAATATGAGGAGTTAAACTAGATATTTTCCTTGAATTTAGTTTCGATGAAAATTGTCCAGTAATTGAATTCTCTAGTCGAATAATTAAATAAAAATACCAACCAAGCTATTAGCTCTATTTGACATCAGATACAAAAAATTATCGATGACAAATAACAGTCTCAATTATTTTATTTTATTTGTACCAAGCTATTACTATGTCCACCAAGAATCCAGATAACTCGGAAAAGAAATCGAAAACTAATTCTCAGTTAAAGTCTAGTATTGTTCACAAGCCCTTTGCTACTGGAACAATTAATATTTTTAATCCTTATAGAAACAAATCTAATAAATCCAATCAATCTCACAATCAGTTAAGTGAACCAAAGTTATTTTTAAATGCAGAGTTAGAACAACCAGATGAACTAGAAAGCGAATTCAGATCGGAGTTAGAGCAGAAAGAATTTACCTATCAAGAGCCGAGTTGGGTAGATAACTTATTAAATCCTTGGAGTATTAGTGCGATCGCTGTTATCTTTTTGGTTAATCTAATTTCAGGAGCAGTGATCTGGCGCAATTATCGTTTAGTAAATAATACTAATACTCAAGCTGAAGAACACTTAACTACTTTAGGTAGTGCTAATTTAGCCGCTGGAGAATTCATGCCCCTCAATCTTAGTACCTTAAGCATGCTCGATACTGCTGAAGATATGATAGTAGATAAAAATCCTGTTATAGAGCCGATTAGCCCTGCTTTAGCTCCGATTAATAATACAGTAGCTTTATCATCAATAAACTCACCATACTATTATATTTTGACAGAGTATACAG
Source organism: uncultured Pleurocapsa sp. (assembly GCA_938015355.1). Classification (GTDB taxonomy): domain Bacteria; phylum Cyanobacteriota; class Cyanobacteriia; order Cyanobacteriales; family Xenococcaceae; genus Waterburya. The sequence goes on along the minus strand of CALLPS010000056.1, from coordinate 5,052 downwards.
GCGATCGTTCCCTAGCTTTAGCTCGACAAAAAGTTAACCAAGTTTCTTTGGTAAACTTGAATCAAGGAGTGTTTATTTACTTGGGAGCTTTTAAGGAACAGGAACAAGCTAAGGAATTTGTATCTCAGTTAAAACAAGAAAATTTTACTGCTCAAATTTATCCTTTTGATTGATAAAGTTTAGTCGAAAAATATCATTTACCTTTTGGTCGCACAAAAGATGGCTTGTTTGAAAGTGAAAATTTTTACGAGCGTTACTTAGTTGATGATGTAATTTTGCTACCTCTAACTGTGCTTTTTCTCAGTTTTTAGAACGCTTATTCTTTCTATAAGAAGCAGAATATCTAGTTTTAGAATGCGCAATACTACACCATGGAAGAGCAACCAGTAACTACTAACAATCAACAACCAGAGGATTTAATCGCAATTCTCAAAGAAGACTATGCCAGATTTCCTCAGAATCAAACCTATGATATTTACGCTGATGAGGTTTATTTTAAAGATCCGTTAAATGAATTTCGTGGTGTTAAACGTTACCGATCAATGATTGCTTTTCTCGACCGTTTCTTTAGCAACATTGAAATGGAAGTCCATAACTTAACCCAGGAAGAAGTAACAATTAAAACTGAATGGACGCTTAACATGACTCCCCCTCTACCTTGGAAACCTCGTTTATCAATTCCTGGCTGGAGTGAATTAATCATCAATGAGCAGAATTTGATTGTCTCTCACATCGATTATTGGCAGATCTCTCCCTGGCAAGTTTTAAGTCAAAATTTCTTTTAGGGCAAAAAAGCGTCACAATAATAAGTAAGTTAAGTAATGTAAATATATTTAATTTAGGATCTTATTTTTTATGCGTGTAATTTTAATGACGGGCAAAGGGGGAGTGGGGAAGACTTCCGTTGCTGCTGCCACAGGTCTAAGATGTGCCGAGTTGGGTTATAAAACTCTGGTACTGAGTACTGACCCCGCGCATTCTCTGGCAGATAGTTTTGATCTTGAGTTAGGACATGACCCACAACTAGTGAAGCCTAATCTTTGGGGTGCTGAACTTGATGCTTTACGGGAGTTAGAAGGCAACTGGGGGGCTGTTAAGCGTTATATTACTCAGGTTTTGCAAGCTAGAGGTCTAGATGGGGTTCAGGCGGAAGAATTGGCGATTCTACCTGGTATGGATGAAATCTTTGGCTTAGTGAGAATGAAACGCCACTATGACGAAGGGGACTTTGATATTTTAATTATTGACTCTGCCCCCACAGGCACAGCTTTAAGGTTGTTAAGTCTGCCAGAAGTTGGTGGTTGGTACATGAGACGTTTTTATAAACCATTACAGGGGATGTCCGCTGCCTTACGTCCTTTGGTTGAACCTTTCTTTAAGCCTATTGCTGGGTTTTCTCTGCCTGACAATGAAGTAATGGATGCTCCTTTTGAGTTTTATGAGCAAATTGAAGCTTTGGAAAAAGTTTTAACCGACAACACTAAGACTTCGGTGCGGTTGGTAATGAACCCAGAGAAAATGGTAATTAAGGAATCCCTCCGTGCTCATGCTTACCTGAGTTTATATAATGTAGCGACAGATATGGTGATAGCCAACCGAGTCATTCCCGATGAGGTTAATGATCCTTTCTTTGAACGCTGGAAAGCTAATCAAGATATTTATAAACAGGAAATATATGATAATTTCCACCCTTTACCAGTCAAAGAAGCTCCTTTATTTCCGACAGAAATGTGCGGCATGGAAGCTTTAGAAAAGCTCAAAGAAATCTTGTATAAGGATGAAGATCCAACTCAGGTTTACTATAAAGAAAGCACGATCAAGATTATTCAAGAGCAGGGTAATTATAGTCTCCATTTGTATCTGCCAGGAATTCCTAAAGAACAAATTCAACTTAATAAAACTGGTGATGAACTAAACGTAAGAATCGGTAACCATCGACGCAATTTAGTTCTGCCCCAAGCTTTAGCAGCATTGCAACCATCAGGAGCAAAAATGGAAGATGATTACTTGAAAATTAATTTTCAGGATATGGCAAAAGTTTAGATGTCCCATAATTTAATTTAATTTAATTTCTTTTGAGGGTTGACTCCCTCTTTTTTTTGTCTGAATTTTGCGATCGCTTTTATAACCTTTTTGGCTTTCGGCAAGATACATGAAATTAAAAAGCCACAAAGTACTAATACACAAAGTTAGCAGTCTGTCAAGGAAAATTTCTCTACCACGACCCGAACCCACTTTCTCTAGGGAAAAAGCCAGACATAACCCCTAATCTGGTAAATTAACTAAAGCTAATAAATAACTAAAGCTAATAAATAGCAATTCAATTTCAGGATTGCTGTGTTGTCCTATTCTTGCCTAAAAAAAAGAGCATTTGCATGCATATAGCTTGGCTGGGAAAAAAATCGCCTTTTTGTGGCAATGTAACCTATGGTCGGGAAATAACTAACGCATTGTTAGATCGAGACTATCGGGTAAGTTTTTTGCATTTTTCTCAACCTCAAAATAGTTACGAACACCTTCAATACGAAGAAAATAATCATAATAGTGCTAATTGCCATGAGGTTTCTCTACCCTTCATTTATAAATCTCAGGTTTATACGATTCCTAGTCTAAAATCGAGTAAGGTATTATTGCGATCGCTACGTCAATTAAAACCAGATTTAGTTCACGCTTCTTTGACTTTATCCCCCCTAGATTTTGTCTTACCAGATATTTGTGAGGAGTTAAATCTGCCCCTAGTTGCCACTTTTCACCCTCCTTTTGACAGCAAAATACGCAACCTTAAGTCTAGTACTCAATATCTCACTTATCAGCTTTATGCTCCCTGTCTCGCCCGTTATGATCGGGTGATTGTTTTTAGCGAAATCCAACGGGATCTTTTGATTAAATTAGGAGTGCCAGGGGAGCGGGTGGTGATTATTCCTAATGGTGTCGATCAGCATAAATATTCTCCTGGTTATTCTAGTCTCAAGTATCAGCTAAGGACAAAAAAGCTATTTGTATATCAAGGACGTATTGCCCCAGAAAAAAATATCGAAGCCTTGCTCAAAGCTTGGAAACTGGCAGACATGGGAGAGAATTGTCTGTTACTGATGGTGGGAGATGGCCCAACTCGAAGTTCTCTCCAGCCTCATTATGGTAAAGAACACAATATTGTTTGGTTGGGTTATATTTCTGATGAACATCAGCGGATTAACATTCTACGGGGGGCTGATGTCTTTATCTTGCCCTCTTTAGTGGAAGGCTTGTCTATTTCCTTGCTGGAAGCGATGTCTTGTGGGGTTGCTTGTTTAGCCACGGATGCGGGGGCAGATGGCGAAGTCTTAGATAATGGTGCTGGAATAGTCCTCGATACACAAGGAGTCGCTACTCAACTAAAAACTCTGTTACCATTGTTCCGCAATCATCCTGAAATGATTAGTTTATTGGGTAATAAAGCTCGGCAAAGGGTACTAGAAAGGTATACTCTGCATCAGAATATTACTAAGTTAGAACAACTATATTCTGAGGTCGCTAATCGACAATTAATTAATTATTAACTATCAATGATTGCTATTGTTTTTTATCTTCTAACAACCTGTGGTCAAAGTCAGTGTAATTATTCCTGCATATAATGGCGATCGCTATTTAGCGGCAGCTATTGATAGTATTTTGGCGCAAACTTATCGGGATCTGGAAATTATCGTAGTTGATGATGGTTCAACCGATAATACCCCTCAAGTAGCACAACAATATGGAACTGCCGTGCATGCCGTGCAATATGTAAGTCAGTCTAATCAGGGAGTAGCAGCTAGTCGTAATCTTGGCATGGCAAAAGCCAGGGGAGACTACATTGCTTTTTTGGATCAGGATGATGTTTTTTTACCCCATAAGCTATCCTCCCAGGTTGGCATGTTAGAGCAGGATGACAACTTAGGCATCGTCAACAGTGGTTGGCAAATTACCGATGAGCAAGGACATATAAAAGCAGCGGTGCAACCCTGGCAACAAATACCTGATCTTACTGCCGCTAATCTAATTATCTGGAAACCAGTATTTTTAGGGGCAATGCTGTTTCGTCGCTCTTGGCTAGAGCGAGTGTCAGGTTTTGATATATCTTTAGAACAAACCCCAGATGTAGATTTAGTAATGCGTTTAGCTAAGTTAGATTGCCCTGCTGCGTGGGTAGAGCAAACAACAGTGCAATACCGTCAACATGAAGCTAATGCTTCTAAGAATACTCTGCTTCAGGCTCAAGAATTAAATCAGATTACCAGCAGATTTTTTGCTCAATCTAGTCTCACCCCAGCCATAAAAGCCCTAGAAGCAAAATCTCGTTATCAAAGTCTTGTTTGGAGTGCTTGGCGACTTCAGCAAACAGGATATCTTGAAGAAATGAGCCATTATCTCTATGGATCCCAATTCTATAGTCAAAAGTGCCATACCAAAACAATTTTAAGTTGGCTCGAATCCTTTAAAAACTATTCCGCTGAATATGGTGACAAGTTTGATGTTGTTGCCTTAAATGATGCTGCCGAATGGCAAAGTCTGTTGAAAAGATGTCTTGTTTAACTCCTAAGAAACAAATTAATCTGTTAGGGCTGGTTAAGGGGAAAAAGAGAAAGAATGTAATTACGCCTACCTACTTACCTCATTCATTTGAGAAACGCTATAGTTAATAAATGTTAAGTAATAAAATATTAAGTTTTTTATTGAGAATAGGTAATGAAGTAATCAGGGTTGGAGATGCGTGATAAATTGTTGATTAACTAGACAATAAATTGCATTATATTGGGGTGTTGTTTGCATTTTTTCAATATTATTTTGTCCTTAACTTGTACAAGATAGACAGAGTAGTAATTAGATGGATCTCTTAACTATCTAGATCGACTTTAGTTAATAAAACTTCAATTTATCTTATTGACTAAGTACTATTGCTGATTGACAAAAGTCTTAAGTTTTTTCCAGTACCTAGATTAAAGGAAAGTTGATCCAAAGCTAAAAGCTAAATTAATAAATGCGATCGCAAAAATCCAAATCTTCGCTAAAAATCGAGTTAATAACCAAGGGTTA
>CALLPS010000055.1 GCA_938015355.1 uncultured Pleurocapsa sp. | reverse complement strand
TTAACATCTAAGTCTAAAAAATACCTATAGAAAAACTTGGATATATTATAAATAATATGTCTTAATAATAATTCTAATCTTATCTTTCAACTAAAAAACTATGAGTTCCCAGATTGCAGCTATTTCCGTTACCCCTCAACCCAGCAAGGAGCAACTTGAACAACTTGGTGTATCCAGTTGGTCGATCTGGGAAAAAGAAGTCTCGGAATTTCCTTGGACTTATGACGAGGCAGAAACTTGTTATTTCTTGGCGGGAGATGTGATAGTTACTCCCGATGGTGGGGAAGCAGTCACGATGGGGAAAGGAGATTTAGTTACTTTTCCTGCGGGAATGTCCTGTACTTGGAAGATTAATCAAGAAGTTAAAAAGCATTATAAGTTCGGTTAATAAAATTTACTATGCTTTTTTGTGAGCTTTGATTATAAAAACACCCTTTCTATCCTAAAGGACTAACTTCGTGTGACGCGCTAGCTAATCCTTTAGGGCGCGGAGCTTATGGGAAGCGTTATCCCCATTCGAGAACGTGAGTTTATGTTTACGTTTATTGAATATCAGAATTCGGAGGAGCTAATTTGTAACTTTCCTGGGATTCCACGTTTTTAACTCCCTCAATTTGATAAAGATTATTAAGCTTATCCGGTTGAACTGAACCACTAATAACGCCAATAGTCGATAGAGTTTGCTCTACATTCATTCCCGATGATTGTAATTGTTGGGAGACTTGCTGAATTTGGGGTAAATGAGCATCGTCAACAGAAACCAATATTTTAACGTCAGACATCTCAGTACCTTGAATTAAAGGTGGATTTTGAGTAGATACATCCCTTGATAAGTAGATAGGAATAGCTAAACACAATATTATTATGCTTGTGATACCTAATAGTTGACCGTAATTAGAATTCAACTTGTGTTAACTCCAATGGACTATGGACTGGTTTTTGTGCTTTTTATATCTACCTACTCATCCATCATCTTAACAAGATTCAAAAGAGTCTAACTTTAACTAGGTCAAACAGGTGCTTGAATCAAGCCAATCCCCGCATCAGCAGAAGATAGCTCTAATCTTTGGGCATCACGCATCAATAAAGCCCAAAGTTCTAGTCCTCTTGTTCCAGTTGCTTCAGCATATAACGCAGCAATCCCTGCGACATGAGGGGTCGCCATACTAGTGCCACTAATTGAGCGATATCGAGTTGGCATCGGCCAAGTAGAATAAACCTCTACTCCTGGGCCAGCAATATCAATTGCCCCGCCATCAGGATTAATTGAACCATTGGAGAAAGATGCGACTTGTAATCGGTTATCCAAAGCAGCTACGGACATGATTGAGGGACAGTTAGCAGGACGACCAACAGGGTTAATAAATCCAGGTCTACCGCTTTCATTTCCCGCAGCAGCAATAATTAAAGTTCCTTGGCGGAGGGCACGTTTTGCAACCTGTTCATAAATTTGGGAAAAAAGAGTTCCTGGACGAGTAGCTGCACCTAAAGACATAGAGATGATTTGACAGCCATTATCGATTGCCCAGGCAATGCCAGCTAAAATACCTCCATCAGCACCAGAGCCAGCATTACTCAAAACTTTGCCAGCAAAGATCTCTGCACCATAGGCAACACCGTAACGCATGGGAAAAGATGGATTCAAAGTACCACAAGAAGTTCCAATACAGTGAGTGCCATGACCTTGTAAATCTTGAACTTCTTCCCCATCGATAAAAGATTTGCTATTAATAGAACGATCAGCAAAATCGGGGTGGGTTAAGTCTAAACCTGTATCAAGTACGGCAACTCTAATACCCGCACCACTATAGTTACTATTGATAGCTTTGGTGGCTTGTAGCCCCCAGGTGACAGCAGTATCAGAAAAATTAGAAGTAGTCAGTTGTTGTCCTGGCGTAACTCCATCGTTACCCACATTGTCTACTAGATTAGTGACACCATCTTTGTAACCTTGAAGATAGTTGGCGGTAGCACCACTAATTGCCGTACTTCCAATCGCATACATAATCTGTTCTGGTTCGGAAGCTAATATTGGTTGTGACCCAGCTACCGCAGCATTAAGCGACTGTGCCTGGTCTGGATCTAAGTCAACTACAGCAACTCCTAGATTACTAACAGCAGAATCGTCAATCTCGCTAGCCCCCGTCGAGCTTCTTAGTGCGGACATTCCTACAGAGCTTTCTCCTCCTTCGGGGAGTAGAACTAAATAACGACCTGTTGTTTGTATTGGTCTTATTGATGAACCATTAGTCATGATAAATCTCGTATTAATCTTAATTTTATTAAGGCAATACCTTTGACAACTGATTGCCTCTATTCTTTACTTAGTATTTAGAGGTTTGTTTTATGCAAATTGATAAATTTGTTGAATTTTCTTCGTATTTCTTCGTGTTAATTACGGAAACGCGATCGCATTTTCTACCAAATTTTCAGGATTAATTATCCTGCCGTGATTTCTTTTGCTCTGGCAGATCAATAAATACCTGCTGATTAGCTGCCACTCCTTCCAGAATTTGAATCTGATCCCCTAGATACAACCCGATTTTTACAGGCTGAAACTGTGGCTTGTTGTTTTCATCAGGAATCATCACGCCTTGCTCACCATTTTCGGTAAAAATTGCCACTGTTGGCACAACTAAACTATCGGTTATTTCCTTACCGATGAAAGTGACATCAACATTCATCTTTGATCGCAAGATATCTTGTCCCGTAAGCAGCTTGACTCTGACCTCAAAAGAAGTCACATTCTCTTCAATAACCGCCTCAGGAGCGATACGCTTGATTTCTCCTGTAAATTCTCGCTCAGGATAAGCATCGGCAACTACTGTAACCTTTTGTCCTGGCTGTAGCTGTCCAATATCTAATTCGGGAACTTTAGCAATAATTTCTAATCCCTGAGCCAATGCCAGTATGGAATTTGCCGAAGCGGAAGCATTACTAGAGCCTGAAGTACTGGGGGAAACAAAAGCGCCTTCTACTGCATATCTTTGAGTTATAATGCCAGCGAAAGGAGCCTTGACGATACTATCGCCATATTTAATTTCGGCTCGCTTTAAGGACATTTGTGCTTGTTCTAAGGAAGCCTCTAAAACCGTAATTTCGTCAGGGGCGGTTGCCTGTTTTTGCTCCAGAGAAATTCTCGCTTCTCTAATTTCGGCATTAATTTGGCTTACTTCCGATTCACCAGTACTTTGCAACTGTTCCAATCTTTGTCGTAACTCATTAATATTTGATTGAGCATTTTGCGCATTGTCCTGAATCTCATCAAAAGCATCCTGAGAAATAGCCCCTTGCTCTAACAGGTAATCATTACGCCTTACTCTTTCCTGCACCAGTTTTAATCGAGATTGAGCCGCGTTGATTTGTGCCTTGGTTTGCTCAATATCCCTGGGGATTCTATTTTCCACCAGATTTAACTTTGCTTCTAATTGTCTTAATCTAGCTTGGGCTTGAGCCACTTCGGCATTGACTTTAGCTTTTCCTTCCGCCAAACTAGCACGGCTTTGTTTCATCTCTGCCGTCGCCTGAGAAGTTTGGGTCGCCAGTTCCCCATTCTCCATTATAGCTAGGGTTTGTCCTGCGGTAACGCGATCGCCTTGTTCCACCAACAACTTGATCAACCTCCCAGGATCTTTGGGACTAACATTAACGCTTTTAATCGGCTCTACTCTGCCACTAGCTTCAATCTCAATATTAAGATCTTGTTCTTTAACTGGTACCGTCAATGTTTCCAGATTAATGTCCGATTTGGTTGCTTTAATTACGTTATAAGTAGTAAACCCCGCTATAGTTAAGCAAATTGCTGCTAAACCTGGAACCAATATTGAATTATGCTTAAAATGCTTATTTATAGTCGATTTCATGTATATCACAAGGGGTATAGATATAACTAAATTGCCCCTAACTTCATAGTAACTATTTTGATTTTCTAAAAGTTGTTCATTTTTACCCCAATTACCGCACCACGACCCTACCTCTCAGGTATGGCAAGCAGTACTTACTTGCATTAGGGTACTCATTACTCATTACTCATTACTCATTACTCATTACTCATTACTCATTACTCACTACTCATTACTCATTACTCATTACTCACGGGCAGTTAACTAATCTTGCCCTAACCGATTAACCTACTACGATCTATAGTTCTCACCAGAGCTATTTATGCCGAAACTTTGTGAGCAATCTGCACTAGGGAAAGATATTCAAGGTCTAAATTATTGCCATAGTTAATCTCAAGTACTCGTTGCAATTCAGCTAACAGAAGCGCGCGCTGTTGGGATTCCAGTCGGATATATGGAGAGAGAGTAGTCAACAAAGTAAGATATTCTTCGACAGTATAGTTTACCTGGCTAATTAACTGTTCCGAAATCAGGTTGCTGAAATATCCAGAATCCACTACCTCTTGACCAATTTTTGCTAAATTCTGTTCATGGTTTTGGCTTTCTTCATACTTAGCTAACTCTGGCGCATGGGTTTGATACACTGCTGCCAAACTTTGATACACCTCATAACTAGGTTGGGGCGGAGTGTTCCACATCAAAACTAGTAATCCATGATCTTTTAAAGCTGCCGCGGCTTTTTGATTTCTAATTTCTGGTGCTATCCAATGAAAAGATGTCGTAGCAATGACTGCATCAAATTTTTGATTTCCTAATTCCCATGCTTCAAAAGTGCTGTTGATTACCTCAAGGTTAGGATAAGCAGCGCATTTCCTTCGAGCTAACTCACAAGCAGACTTACTAGGTTCAAGACAGACTATATTTGCTCCTAACTTAGCCAATTCAATACTAGCAATACCTGGCCCCGCACCAATTTCTAGCACTGATTTATGTCGTTGCAACTGAGCTATTTCTTGCACAAAATCCCAGATTGGGGCGGGATATCTTGGTCTAGTGCGATCATAAGCTTCTGCCACAGCACTGTACCAGCTACTTTTATCTGCACAACGATAAATATTTTTCAAAAGGCTTGATACCCCTGCATCCCAGCTCTGGCGATCGCTCATTTATTTATTCTTAATCTACCTATAAGTACTTATGCAGAATTAATTGTGTATTCTGTAGACATAAAAAATATATTACTGTTTAAAATCTTGGTGGTGCATGAGAAACCATCCAAGGTCTATTGGTAGTAGAACTAGTTTGATATCTTGGCTTAGTTGCTTTTACTTGTTCTTGTTTTACTAATCTTGGTTCAGAAGATTGTGAGCGATTGATTGCTTTGAAACTGCCTGAATTAAGATTAATATTAGGTGCTGAAAATATCTTAACGGCTGTTTGGTTACACTCAGGACAATTTATTGGCTCATTATATTCTTTTAGGCTGCGCCAAGCTTCAAATTCTCCACAAGGATTACAGCGATATTCGTATAAGGGCATCTTTTTTCAATATATTTTTAGGTGGGGACTATATCTTTATCAAAAATGGCTGTTGGTAAAGCCAGCGTACAGCAAGCATTTGGGACATCAACAATACCACTAATTCTCCCCTCAACAGGGGCGCAACTCAGTAAAAGATAGGCTTGTTCCCCTGTAAAGCCAAATTTCTTGAGATAGTTAATTGCATTCAGGCAAGCATTGCGATAAGAAACATGGGCATCAAGATAGTATTGTTCCCCACTAAACTCATCAACAGAAATACCTTCAAAAATTAAATATTCTGAATAATGGGGTTCTACTGGACCTGGCTTAAAGATGGGGTTAACCATCCCATACTTCTCTACACCGCCTTTAATAATCTCAACGTGGAGGTCAATATAGCCTGACATTTCGATCGCACCACAGAAAGAGATTTCTCCATCTCCCTGAGAGAAGTGAATATCTCCCATGGATAGGTTTGCTCCATCTACATAGACAGGGAAGTATATCTTAGAACCTTTTGATAAGTTTTTAATATCACAGTTACCACCATGTTCCCTAGGTGGTACGGTTCGAGCTGCTTCGGCAGCAACACGATCAAATTCCGAACCTGAAAGAGTTCCCAATACTGCCTGTTCTGGATTCGGTAAAGCTGCTAAAGCTGGAATTTCTGGTTTCCAAGGGGGGCCACCTTTCTCTACTAATGCCCGTTCCCGTTTATTCCATGTCTGCAATAGTTCCATCGATGGAGCACAACCAATTAAACCAGGATGGGTAATACCTGCAAACTTTACCCCAGGAATATGACGAGAGCTAGTATAAATACCCTGAATATCCCAACAGGCTTTAGCTGCTTTGGGGTAATGATCGGTTAAAAAGCCTCCACCATTATCACGGGAAAAGATTCCTGTAAAGCCCCATTCATCCCCCTGTAAAGCCCCAATATCCAAGATATCTACAACTAAAATGTCTCCAGGTTCGGCACCCTCGACACGAATGGGGCCACTTAGTACATGAACTATATTGAGATCGACTTTTTCTATATCACTAGGGTCATCATTATTGCTGATTTGCCCATCAGTCCAGTCTTTACATTCGATGCGAAAGACATCACCAGGTTTAACCGAGACTACCGCAGGTATATCAGGATGCCAACGATTGTGACCAGGAACATCCTGTTTTTCCATTGGTTTTGTGAGGTCAACTTTGAAGAGAGTTTCTGGCATTATAATTCTGCTTTTTTCTAATAGATTATGTATGGAAATCAATCCAAAATACGGACTTTTTTGGACTAATAAATGCAGTAATAATGTTGTGAGATTTTAAAATACTGCAATCTTACCGTCGATTTGGGTTTACCACAAGGGCACAATGTAAAGCCTACCCCTCCATGGGTACTTGCTCGTAGTATTTAGTTTTTAGTATTTAGTTTTTAGTATTTAGTATTTAATTAGTTACTAATAACTAACAACCAGAATCCTTGTCTTTATAAGACGAGGAGGGTGTCAAAAAGAAAGCTGAAGGGTCAGCTAAAGACACAACTAGACTGAAGTTAACTATATTATTACAACACTAATCATAGTGAATCATTTAGTAAAAACTAAAAGTAACTTTGGCTACAAAATATCTGATAAATTGTTTCGATTTGATGACTTTGTGTTTATTTGATGAGATTTTGATTAACTACTGTAACCACAATTTATTTACATTATATAAAGATTTAACATAAACAAAGTGCAATGAATATATACATTTGTTTGGTGATCACATAATTTTTTAGTACTATGAAATAAAAACGTACTAGAACTCTAATAAATATTAAAACCCTACTAAAAGCTTCTTATAGGGACTAAGAAGCTATGCAAAAGCATTTTTGCTATTTCCATATAATATGTTTTTTGAAATTAATAGACAAAAAATACCAAGAAAAAAGATTTCCGATCGGATAACTTTTTAAATTAGGAAGACGCAATAAACGCCTATAGACTTAAAGATAACCACAGTAAAATTAAAAAAAATGTAATTAAAAATACAAAATAGTCAAAAAAAAGAGACTATGCTTCCAAAAGATCAACAAACCACTTTCAGGTTAAGTTGACTGAAAAACAATTAAATTGTTAGTTAAATACACTAGGTGAATCAAAGATTTTTTAGTCACTTTATGTATTAATAATTTTGGTGTATTTCTTGGTTTTTTAAGTTTTGTTTCAGTAGCATAAATAAATTCATGAGCAAGAAGGACAAATCGACTTTACTTAACGGAATTAGTCGCCGTAAATTTATTAAATATAGTTCTTTGGCTGTAGGTTCAGGAATTTTAGCATCCTGTACTGGTGCTGGTACTTCTAGTACGGGAGATGAAGAGTTAGGAGAGAACCCAATTAAGGTTGGGGTAATGTATTCCACCACAGGATCGATCGCCATTGTGGAAAAATCTTTACAGGATGCCACTTTCTTAGCTCTAGAACAAATTAATACCAATACGGGACCTTGGGAGGGTAATGGAGAAGGTATAAACGGCAGAAAAATTCAGAAGGTAGTAGTCAATCCTAACTCTGACTGGGATTTGTATAACCAGATGTCGAAGCGTCTAATTGATGAAGATAAGGTCGTCTGCGTTCTGGGGTGTTACACTTCTGCCAGTCGTAAGTCAGTACTACCAGTCTTTGAAGAAAAGGACTCGATTCTTTATTATCCTGTTTATTACGAAGGTAATGAATGTAGCTCAAATGTATTTTATACGGGGGCTGCGCCCAATCAGCAAATTACCGATTCAATCCCCTATTGTAAAGAGAATTTTGGACCCAAAGGCTTCTTTGTTGGTTCAGATTATATTTATCCTAAAGAAAGTAACCGAATTGCTAAAGCCGAACTAGAAAAAATCGGTGGAAAGGTCGTGGGAGATGAGTATTCTCCCCTTGGTACGACAGAATTTATCACCATTATTAATAAAATTAAACAAGCTAAACCAGATTTTGTTCTGAGTAATTTGGTGGGAGATAGTATACCTGCCTTTTACCGTCAGTATAAGGATGCAGGGCTGACATCAGACAAGGTACCAATCATGGCTTATCCTACCACTGAAGAAGAAATTCAGGCGATGGGTTCAGAATATGCCACAGGGCATTACACCAGCTTTAATTATTTCCAAACCGTGGAAACTCCCGAAAATGCTGCTTTTGTGGAGCAGTTTAAGGCAAAGTTTGGCGATAATCGTGTTACCAACGGAGTAATGGAAGCGGCTTATATTCAGACATTTTTTATGGCACAAGCGATGCAAGATGTTTTAAAGGATGGCGGAGAATTAAATACGCAAACTATTCGAGAAGCTACCAGGGGACAAGAATTTCAAGCCCCTCAAGGACTAGTTAAAGTAGACCCCGATAACTATCATGCCTATCTTTATTCTCGTATTGGGAAATGGAAGGAAGATGGTCAGGCAGAAATTGTCTTTGCTACCCCCGCAGCAGTACAGCCCATCGCCTGGAGTCAAACCCTATATCCTGGTCGAGTTTGCACGCGCCCTGTCCCTGATACCCGCAGTAGCCCCATTAAAGAGACAGGGAAAGACTTGCAGGTTAAGTATTTGGAGAAAACCTAAGATCGCTGATGGTTTTATAGTTTGAGTTGTTAGTGCTTCGATGCGTAAGTAATGAGTAATGAGTAATGAGTAATGAGTAATGAGTAATGAGTAATGAGTAATGAGTAATGAGTAATGAGTAATGAGTAACAAGTAATGAGTAATGAGTAATGAGTAACAAGTAATGAGTAATGAGTAATGAGTAATGAGTAACAAGTAATTTAATGTACGCACATTTGTTTTCGTTTTTTTATTTAGCCCAAGAAGCCGTAGCTGAAGAAACAACCCAAGCTTTTAGCTTAGTAGCTTTGAGTAATCAGCTAGTTAATGGGATTGGTATTGTTGGCATTTTGTTGCTGACTGGTTTGGGTTTGGCAATTACCTTCGGGGTGATGCGAATTATCAACCTGGCACACGGTGAATTTATTATGCTGGGGGCTTATGTCACCTTTTGGATGCAGTCCACCTTTGGCATGGATTTGCTGTTGACTATTCCTTTTTCCTTTTTGATCACTGGTGCCATTGGCGCATTAGTTGAGTTGACTATTATCAGGCGATTGTATGGTCGTCCTTTGGAAACTCTCTTGGCTACTTGGGGGCTGAGTATTGTCTTGCAGGGGGTAATTAAGCTGATTTTTACCGCACAACTAAAGTATGTTAAATCTCCCCCCTATATATCTGGTAATTTAACCCTTTTAAAAGACGCTCAAGGTTCTCCTGCGATCGCCATTTCTTATTATCGGCTATTTATTATTTTTGTAGCGATCGCATTATTAGTTTTGACAGGTTATCTCCTCAATAAAACCGATCTGGGTCGTCAGGTACGGGCAGTTACCCAAAACCGAGATATGGCAAGGTGTTTGGGAGTTAACACGAGCTTGATTGATATGCTCACCTTCGCCTATGGTTGCGGTCTGGCGGGAGTGGCAGGAACGGTTATTTCCTCTCTTAAAAGTGTTTCTCCTCCTATGGGACAAGATTATTTAGTTGATGCCTGGATGACGGTGGTGACGGGGGGCGTAGATAAGTTGATCGGTGTGTTGGCTGGTGCTTTCCTGATTGGGGAATCTAGTTCGGGTATTGCTTATCTATTAAACGATCCCACCGCTAGGGTAATTGTCTTAGCAGCGGTAATTATTCTGATCCGTTATAAGCCAGAAGGTTTATTTACAATCCAGAAACGCGGATAAAGGGGCTTCGCCCCAGCTATAAGCTAGAAGTCATGAAGTTTTCAACCTGTGCTAACTATTGACAATATTTCTTTTCCTCATCCTTTATCCTTTATCCTTTATCCCTTAAAATGGCACAATCAACAATTGGTATTGCAACGAGATCGCGAACTCCAACTAGATTGGGAATTGTTACTGCCATTAGCTTTTTGGTTATGGTAATTTTGCCCTTTGTAGTAGGTGAATTCCAGGTTTCTCTACTGTCAAAGCTATTGTTATTCGGTGCCCTAGCTATTTCCTTGGATTTAGTCTGGGGTTTTACGGGAATTCTTAGCTTTGCCCACGGAGTATTTTTTACCCTGGGGGGTTATGCCATGGCGTATTACCTCAAGCTCAATCTATCAGCCGAAAACAATACCTATGGTGGCAGTTTACCTGACTTTATGGTCTGGAATGGCTTGACGGAGTTACCCTGGTTTATCGCACCTTTAAAGTATTTTCCCATAGCGGCGATCGCAATGGTTCTTATTCCTGCTGCCTTTGCGTTTTTAATTGGTTGGTTTATTTTTCGCTCTAAGGTAAGCGGTGTCTATATTACGATTATCACCCTAGCCATATCTTCGGCGTTGACTACTTTTTTTATCAGTCAACAGGCATATACGGGGGGGACAAACGGCATTACTGATGTTTCTAAACTGAGCATTTTTGGGATTAATATTCCGCCAAATGGTCTTTACTGGATAATTCTCTTGTTTACTACCTTTGTTTTGGTTGGTAGCTGGTGGCTAACTCAATCTAACTTTGGCTTAATACTGCGATCGATCAAAGAGAATGAAAATCGTATTTCCTATTTAGGCTATGACGTTGCTAGTTTCAAGATCTTTATTTGGACACTTTCTGCGGGTATTGCGGGTATTGCAGGAGGTTTATTTGTGCCTCTCAATCGCTTTATTTCTCCTGTATATCTAGCCGTGGCTTTTGGAACCCAGGTAGTTATCTGGGTGGCTATTGGCGGGAGAGGAACGTTAATTGGCCCTCTTGTAGCAGCAATTCTTTTAGGACAAATTCAAAACTCGGCAGAGAGAGTTACCCAAGACTGGCAGTTGGTAGTGGGGGTATTACTGCTAATTGTGGTGCTATTTATCCCTGATGGTTTGGTTGGCACAGTTCAAAAACTATTTATGAAAAAGCAGCAACCTGCAAGTACGAAACAGCCTGTAATCGACCATAATTAATCAGCTATGGAATCTATATTGTCAGTCAAAAACCTTCAAGTTGTCTTCTCTGGTTTTAAAGCCTTGAAAGGAGTAGATCTTGAGGTGGGCGATCGCGAAATTGTGACGATTATTGGCCCTAATGGGGCGGGTAAAAGCACTCTTTTAGATGCGATCGTTTCTAAATCACCTGTGGCAGCAGGAAACGTCTATTTTCAAGGCAAAGATATTACTAATAAAAATCCTTATGATATTGCCCGTATGGGTATCGGTCGTAAGTTTCAAAATCCTAACGTTTATAACGAACTTACTGTATTTGAAAATATATTACTGGCTTTAAAAGGTACTCACGGTATTTTAAATTCTATTACTACTAAATTAACCAAAACCAAGAAAGATAAAATCATCGATGTCCTAGATCGGATTGGTTTATTAGGTGATGCGGCAACTATTGTGTCCTCTTTATCCCACGGTCAAAAACAATGGGTAGAAATTGGCATGGTAATTGCCCAAGATCCTTCTGTAGTGCTGCTAGACGAACCCACCGCAGGTATGACCCCCGAAGAAACCCATGCCACGGGAGAGATTATTAAAACCTTAGCCAGGAATCATACGGTAGTTGCGATCGAACATGATATGGATTTTGTCAAACAAATTGCCGAACGGATTATTGTGTTGCATCAGGGGGCAAAGTTGGCAGAAGGTTCAGTGGACGAAATACAAAGCAATCCCAAGGTAATCGAAGTTTATTTAGGAAGGGAAAAGATCAATGACGCTGCTTGAACTTAACAATCTCACTGCTGGCTATGGACAAACTCCTGTTTTGTTTAATGTGGACATGACCATTAATCAGGGGGATATGGTTGGTCTTTTAGGACGTAATGGAGTGGGCAAAACTACTTTGTTGCGGAGTATTATTGGCTTAAATAAATTAACCAAAGGCAGTTTATCTTTTAATAATAAAGATATCACTAAAGCACCTACTTATAAGCGATCGCGTTA
>CALLPS010000054.1 GCA_938015355.1 uncultured Pleurocapsa sp. | reverse complement strand
AGGATATTTTTCCCTCCAATCGTCGATCGCCTGACTATTATCCCAAGTTTGATTTGCCTCATCATAGCGATAGCCGAGATAATACCAAACTAGCTGATTAACCATAGTATCATCGATGGTTTCGTTTAAAATTGCCCAAATCGTATCAGTATTTAATGGGGGTAGATCAAGCATAGATATCTGTGTCTTGTACGTTGATATAGCTAACTAATAAATAATGAATAAACCTTCACCATGGCAAATCGGCATAGTTTTGATAGTTGGGATCGTTGGCGTATCTCTAGCGGCGATTTGGATTCGTTTGGCTAATGAGGTCGCTATACCCCAAAACAAAGTAGGTTTTAGCTTATTTTTAGCTGCTGCTCGTTTAATTATTGCTGCTTTAATTTTACTTCCTACAAGTCGAAACCTGAAGTCATCCGAGATTAAACCCTCAGCAGTTTATTATGCGATCGCCGCAGGGGTTTGTTTAGCCATTCATTTTGCCACCTGGATCACTTCTCTAGCTTATACTTCCATTGCGGCTTCTACGGTGTTGGTAACCACAAATCCGATTTGGGTAGGATTATTGTCTTGGTGGTGGTACAAAGAAAAATTAACTCGCAAAAGTATAATGGCGATCGCCATAGCCTTAATTGGAGGCATCATAATTGCGATCGCCGATAGTCAAAGTAGCTCGAATTATAGCAACCCCATTTTGGGAGACATATTGGCGTTGATCGGTGCCGTGATGGCGAGTTTATATATTATTTTTGGCTCTCAGGCGCAACGCATAGGATTAAATACCAGGAATTATATTGCGATCGCTTATTCTACCGCCGCACTATGTTTATTTCCCTTGCCCTTTTTATATAACACCAGCTACTTCGGTTATCCGAAACAAGTCTATTTATATGTATTCTTGATGGCGATCCTATCCCAGATGGTGGGACATACTAGTTTAAATTGGTCAATGCGCTGGATTTCTCCTACTCTAGTCAGTCTCAGTCTCCTATTTGAACCTGTAATAGCTAGTTT
This sequence comes from uncultured Pleurocapsa sp., assembly GCA_938015355.1. Classification (GTDB taxonomy): domain Bacteria; phylum Cyanobacteriota; class Cyanobacteriia; order Cyanobacteriales; family Xenococcaceae; genus Waterburya. Next base: position 6,679 of record CALLPS010000054.1, on the reverse strand, counting down.
AGTTGCGGCGATCGCTTTTAAGGAAATACCCTCTTTTAACTTGCTCTTAGGAGGTTTAATTATCTTAATGGGGATTGCCATCTTCCTCAGTCAGAAAAAGACTTAAAAGAGTCTATTCGCAGAATGAATCTCATTCATGGACATTATGCGATCGCTAATGAAGACTTTCTCTATGTACTTTCAACCTTTATTTATGAGCCGATTCGGTGGAATGAACGTTTTGGCTGGCGATCGTTTTCCACAACAGAAAAGCAAGCAATTTTTTATTTTTGGCAAGCAGTGGGAGAAAAAATGAATATTAGGGAAATTCCTGCTACTTACGAAGAATTTGCCCTATTTAATCAGAACTACGAACAAAAATACTTTATCTACTCCGATAGCAATCGTCGAGTTGGAGAATCAACCATTAATCTATTTCTGAGTTGGTTTCCTGCTTTTAGTCATACTTTCTTGAGACGATGCGTTATGGGACTATTTGACGACCAAACACTCTCTGCTTTTGGTTTTACTCAACCTTCGAGATTGATACGTAACTTGGTTCAAAATAGCCTCAGACTGCATGGTTACATTACCAAAATGCTATTACCAAGAATTCATCCCGATTTTTATACCGATAGTAAATTGATTAGCTATCCTCAGGGCTATGATTTAGCAGATCTTGGGCCAGTGAAGATGCTCTCTACCCTTAATAATTTCCCAGAAAAACAGAAGTAATCATCCCCAAAGTTCTGTTCTTCACACTTTTAACTAAATAACTTATTGAACTTGATCTGGAGAAAGGTTGAGTTGTGACTACTAATGATCCCACAACCCAACCTAACTTTGTACTGAATTAGGACTCAGGTGTAGTCAATTGATCGATTAATTGTCTGATTAATAAATCAATTTAAATCAATCGTAAGACTATTTAATGTACCTGTGAACTCAAATGGTAGATCATAAGCTTGATCTATATAATCATTCTCATCGCTATCGTTTCCTTGTCCATCAGTCACAGGAGTTCCTGTATCATAACCAACATCAAAGGTTTCATCAATAGTGAAACGACTCAGTAAACTTTGATCAACACGACCTTGACCGATGATTCTTTCACTTGTTTCTCCTTCGTATTGAGCAGACAAGGTGACATCTGCACCAGCTTGATAATCAGAAGAATCTGGCTTGTAAACTGCTTTTAAGATTACATTTCCCTTCTCTAAAGAATCGTCTGATTTAATGTAGTAATGCTGCGAGTTAGCCAAGTTATAGCAGTAAACCAAATGTCCTGTTTGATCAACATACCAAGCATATCCACCAAAACGACCACCAAAAGTTGCTAACATCCCTTCTGCATCTTTTTCAGGGATGGTTACATCTGCGGTAATTGTGTGAGCTTTGTTTCTCACGTCGGGTATAGCACCTTCCGTAATCCTAATGTGGTCGGGATAGGTAAAGCTAGTTCTATCTCCATCAACCCAATTGGGTCTTAGGGCAACATCATAACGCTCAATTTTGCGATCGTCTAAAGGTAAAACGTTGTATTTAGAGGCTTCGGCAAAGAAAAGCTTGACCATCTCATCTAATTTATCAGGATATTCTTCCGCCAAATCCTTAGCTTGAGCGAAGTCATCTTCGACGGAAATTGGAACTGTAATTGTGTCACTAATTCGATTATACGAACCAAGTTTATCAACTAATTTCTTTGGAAGTTTATTAGTTAACTTACTAACTGGCACTTCAACTTTATACTCACAATCTTTGATGCAATATAGCTCCCAAGGCATATCTAGCAGATCATTGTCTAATGGTTTTGGTTCCCAGGGAATACTCCGAATCGCACTAGCCATCCAACCATCACTGTAGATACCCTGGTTGCCAAACAGTTCAAAATATTGGGTGTCATGACCAGTTTCCGCATCTGGATCATTGAAAGTATTGAACATGCTATAGCCTTCAATAGGCTTTTGAGCAATACCATTAACTTCTACAGGGGCAGGAATACCTACTGCATCTAAGATTGTCGGCATAATGTCAATAACATGACCAAATTGCTGACGGACTTCACCATTGTGTTGCTCGTCTATACCCTCAGGCCAAGAGATAACCATACCATTGCGAGTTCCCCCAAAGTGAGAGGCAATTTGCTTAGTCCATTGGAAAGGAGTATTCATCGCCCAAGCCCAAGCAGCAGGGAAATGATTGTAGTACTTCTGAGTACCTAGCTCGTTATTAGCAACCGCCGCTTGCTTATCGTCGAATTCCTCCTCGATTTGATTGAAGACGCTCAATTCATTAAGCAATCCGCCCAATTCTCCCTCAGCACTAGAGCCATTGTCACCAGCGATGTAAAACACAAGAGTGTTATCGAGTTTGCCCATCTCGTCTATAGCATCAACCACCCGACCTATTTCGTGGTCTGTATGAGCAGTAAAAGCCGAAAAGACTTCCATCATATTGGTGTAGACTTCTCGCTCATCCTTAGTAGCGGGAATTGGTTCTGCTACGCTGTCCCCAGGGACGACATAGCATTCGTCTTCGTCTTTCCAAGCTTGCAGAGAGCAGGGACGCTTGGTCAACTCGGCAGTTTGAGGAACTACACCCAATTCTTTTTGCTTCTCAAAGGTATCTCGGCGATATTGATCCCAACCTTGGCTAAAATCATAAGCACCGCTCTTCTCTTGATCTTGAATATATTCAACCCATTCCTGTGGCACTTGGTGCGGCGCATGGGTTGCACCAGTAGCAAAGTAGGTGAAAAAAGGTTTTTGAGGAGCAACTGCATCGAGTTTCTTCAGATAGTCAATCGTATGATCGGCTAAGTCTGTACTTAAATGATAAGGAGTACCATCAGCATTCTCGCTAGGTGGTTCGAGACGAGTGGTATTTTCTACTAGTGATGCGGGATGGAATTGATCTGTGGAGCCACCGACAAAACCATAGAAGTAGTCAAAGCCCAAATTTGTTGGCCAATGGTCATAAGGGCCAGCTAAACTGGTTTCCCACTGAGGTACGTTGTGATTTTTGCCAAACCAGGAAGTGTCATAACCGTATTCGTGTAGCACTTTCCCAATAGTAGCTGTACTATCAGGAATAATACTGGAGTAACCAGGGTATCCAGTACCTGATTCTGGTAATGCACCGTTCCCCGCAGAGTGATGATTATGTCCTGTTAGTAGTGCAGAGCGCGTCGGAGCGCAGAGTGCCGTGGTATGGAATTGGTTGTACTTTAAACCTCTCTCGGCAAGCTTTTCCAGAGTTGGGGAAGGTGTCCCCCCTCCAAAAGCACTAAACTGTCCAAAACCAGCATCATCCACTAAAACCAGCAAAATATTAGGCGGATTATCAATGTCGTAGTTTTCTGGCAACAACAATTCTGGCTTATCTGGAATGGAATCTTCATAGGTTAAACCAACTTTTCCACCAAAAGGTTGGTCTGGATGAGGTAAAAGTTCTTGTGCAAATACGGGAGGTGGTAATAAGCTGCACAAGGAAAATATGGTAACCAGGAGGTATAAGGTTAGTTCCTTAAATCTCCGTAAAAGTATTTTCATAGTATCTTTTCGATGAGATGTCGAGGGACTAGAAGTATCTAAATTTCTATCCTTTTTTTACGTTCTTCTGGCTATTTTCTCAGATCAGAACTATTAGCAGCTTACAATAACTAGGTTGTTTTGAATATTTATATAAAAAACTTAATGCAAACTGTTATTTAAATTACATTTTTTATGCTTTGAGTGAAATAAAGATGTTATTTAATGCAAAACAGCACTTTTAGTACAATAATAATGTATACAAATACAGCACTTTTTAAAATATTGACTCCAAAATAGTATTGTTCAGCCTTAAAAAGACAATGAAAAATAAATATATTGATTGCAATGACAGTATCTAATATTAGATATATTTATTTACTATTATTAGTAGTATTAAAACCTGATTTTCAAAGTATGTAAGCAAAATTATTTACACAGATAAATTCTCAAAGAGTTAATTATTATTCATTTAAACTACACATCTAGAAAATCTGTAAGATCTCAGCCTGAATGCTTACAGCCAAGCACATAAGTAAAACAACTGCGTGACAGCTTAAACACTAGTTGCCACTCTTATGGGTAATTTATTTTGCGTAGCTAATTTGAAAATATTATTTTGTAAGTCGTTACTTAAATCAGCACACCTATAGCCGTACAAAGTGATGTTAGGACAAATTATTTGATTGCTCGTAAGTAATAAGTAATGAGTAATGAGTGTCCTAAAGCATATGCGTAATGCTCTAGAAGTTAGTGGCTAGCTGATTGTTCAACATCCAAGGTAATTCTGCCGTCTTCTAACTCCACAATGCGGTCAGCCACATCCAGAATGCGGTTGTCATGACTCACAATTAAAATAGTACAACCTTGTTCTCGCGCTAACTGCTGCATCAATTCCACCACATCCCGACCCGTTTTACTATCTAAGGAGGCGGTTGGTTCATCGGCGAGGACTATTTTTGGATGGGCGGCTAAGGCTCTAGCGATCGCAACTCGTTGTTTTTGTCCCCCAGAAAGATTTTGCGGACGATAGTTCATGTGTTCTTCTAAGCCCACAGATTCGAGGAGAGCGATCGCTTGTTCTTCAATCTCAGCACGATGAAGATAGTCATGTAATTCTAAAGACAGTTGCACATTTTGTTTTGCTGTTAAAGATGCCAAGAGATTATGAGACTGGAAAATATAGCCAATATTCCTGCGAGTTTCAACCAGCTTATTTTTTCTAGCCCCTACCAACTCTTCGCCGAATACTCGCAAACTTCCTGATTGTGGCGATCGCAATCCCCCCATCAAAGTTAACAAAGTTGTTTTCCCTGAGCCTGAAGGTCCTTTCAAGATAATTACTTCTCCTGAATTAAGAATCAAATCAATATCAAATAAAATTTGTTTTCTTAACTTGCCTGCTCCAAAAAAGTGATTTAAATTGCGAATATTGACAACTTGATTAACTGTTGAGGGTTGATTATTCATACTCTTTCTCTTTGCTCCTTCTCTATCCTGGAGGCCAACTCAGAGAGCGATCGCCCAAAATGTGTAGATGTAGATGATCTACAGTTTGCCCGCCGTCATCACCGTCATTAATTACCACCCGATAGCCATTTTTCAAGTTAGCTTGTGCTGCCACTTTTTTCGCGGTCATTAAGAGATGACCCATTAATGCGGTATCCTCCTGACCAGATTCCGATAGACGAAGTATCGGTTTTTTGGGAATAACTAAAATGTGAGTTGGTGCTTGGGGATTCACATCTTTAAACGCCAATGCTAAATCATCTTCATAGACAATATCGGCAGGAATTTCACGACGAATGATCTTGCCAAAAATAGTATCTGTCATAATTATCGTCAGTTTTCTTAGTAACTCTTATTCTATCTCAATTAAAAAAGAGTACCACCATTAAAACACTTTGTGTTTAGCTCTACTTTATATTTTCTACACAAAAAAGTGATGTATGTAGGCTAAAATAACCACATGACCACTTTGACTTACGAGTACAAAATTAGAACCGACTTCCGAACAGATTGACAGCATCGAGAATACTCTCAACGTTTGTCGCGCCGTTTGGAACTCTGCGCTTGGATTACGTAAAGATTGGTGCAAGTCTCGTCAGTCGCCAATTAATGCTTGTTCGATTGAACGTGAGTACATCATGTCAGTTGATGAACCATTTCCTAATTACCATGATTCTGCTAGACAGTTAACGTACGCTAAGAAGAATAATGACTGGCTCAAGTCTGCTAATGCTCAAGTATTACAACAAACCTTGAGAACATTAGACAGAGCCTGGGACGACATGAAAAAGCGTGGCTTCGGCTTTCCTCGCTTTAAAAACAAATATCGATTAAGGTCGTTTGTTTTTCCTCAGTTAAACAAAGACCCAATATCTCGGGACTCGATTAAACTACCTGGATTAAAAAAGGTTAAATGGAGAATGTCTCGTCCGATTCCCGACGGGTTTATTCCTAAGCAAGCAAGAATAGTAAGAAAGACATCTGGTTATTTTGTGATGCTGTCACTACAGTTAAATGTTGATGTTCCCACTCCATTACCTCATGGTCATCCGCGAGGATTAGATTTGGGTTTTGATAAGTTTGTAGCTACCAGCGACGGCAAAGAGATTAAACGTCCTAAGTTTCTCAAGACTCTACAATACAAGCTTAAATTGCTGCAACGTAGGTTGAGGAACAAACAAAAAGGCTCAAATAATCGACACAAATTAAATCAAAAAATAGCTAGGCTACATCAGCGCATATCCGACACCAGAAAAGATTGGCATTTTAAACTAGCTCATCATCTTTGTGATGGGGCGGGCATGATATTTGTCGAAGACATTAACTTTTTCAGTTGGCAAAGAGGAATGCTATCGAAACAGAGTGCCGACGCTGGTTTTGGTCAGTTTGTAAATATTCTAGAGTGGGTTTGTTTTCGTCGAGATGTGTATTTTGCCAAAGTTAATAAAGATGGAACAAGTCAGACTTGCCCTAACTGTGGCGCACATACGGGCAAGAAGACACTAGATGTTAGGATTCATTTTTGCGCCTTGTGTAATTACATCACCACAAGAGACGTAGCAGCTAGCCAGGAAATTAGAAACCGAGGAATATCTGCGCTAGGGCATAGCGTGGTTCAAAATGTCTGCGGACTGGATGCGACGGGGAGTATTGGTAACAGT
>CALLPS010000053.1 GCA_938015355.1 uncultured Pleurocapsa sp. | reverse complement strand
GTGGCAAGCCAAGAGAAACATTGCACCATAACTCAGATAGTTGAGTTTTTTTGCATCTAATTTCAATTCAGCAAACATGAAAGCTAACAAAGCAAATAAGTTAAAGGTAAATAAACCCCCTGCATATACCCAATAAGTATTAATATCGTAAAAATTTATATTTTCTTGTTGAGTCATTAATAGACCATGAATTAATCCCAAGCAAACAGTAGATAGTAAACCGATGCGAGTTATCTGCCAAATTAATCTTCTATTGTTAAAGGACAACTTAAATAAACTGATTAAACTAGGAGAAATGGCAATTATGGAAGCTAGTAAAGATAAAATGCCTAAAGAGTTGGCTGTTAAATTAATATTCATAATAATTACTTGAAACCAGGATGTGAATTTGAATTTTCAGTTTCTCTATGCAGAAATATTGTAATTTTTTCTAAGACTATATACTTTTAATTTATATAGCCTTTTGTATATTCTTGTGATCGTTTATTAGAAAAATTTATGGTTGTATAAATTCTAACTTTCAATTAAATACTGTCTAAAATCAGCAGCAAACTTTGAGTCAATAGATAAAAAGAATACCGCATAAAGTACGGATGCAGTTATTAAAGTATCAAGGTATTTCATTTCCGTTGTTCTCCAAAATTTAGTTCTTGATCGTGAATCATAATTTTGAATACGGCAGACATGAATTAAATATGCATTTCGACACCCCAAGTATCTTCAACTCCAGTTTCCTAGATGAAGCAAGCGATTGGAAATAATAAATATTCGAGGAAGAATAGTTTCCAAATAAACTGATAAAAATCAGCGATCGCACTTTTTTCAGATAAATCGACATCTCGACTACGCCACCACAGCAATCCGAGGAGTAATAAGTGACTAGTAACAAAAAAGGAGACGTTGAGGGAAGTTAGCCAAAATAACCCAGCAATCATCATGCCAAAATAACAAACCGTAATCACGCTACGAGAAAGATTAAATACCGCTGACTTACCAATCACCAGAGTCAAGGTACTAATATTGTATTGTTTATCCCCTTCCAAATCGGGAACATCTTTGAAAATTGCGATCGCCACTGTAAAGAGTAAAATAAATAATGTAAGGGTCCAGATATATGGATTCAAAGCTTCTCTACTGTTAAACTTATCGCCATAATGGAAAAATAACCCCAGATTGACAATAACTCCCCGCACCGTCAGGATACATAGCGCTGCCCACAAGGGAAATCGCTTTAAACGTATTGGTGGTGCAGAATATATTGTTCCAATGACTAAACTGATGGCTACCGTCGCCAATAGCCATACCCCTGATAAAGCTGCAATCAATAATGCGGCTATCCCTGCCAGACTAACAATTAACTTACCCTGCTGAATCGTAAATTCTCCCGAAGCCAAGGGTAAATCTGGTTTGTTAATGCGATCTATTTCAATATCATAAAGCTGATTTAAACCGACAATATAAATGTTGCCACATAAACAGGAGATCCAAACGGCTAACATCTGGGCTAAATTCTCCACTGCAATATTGCTACCCGTAGTAGCCAAAGAGATACAGTAAAGAGCTAAAACACTAAGACTAGTTCCGATAATAGTATGAGGACGAGAAAATTTCCAAAAGTTCCAACAGCTTTTTACTAAAGTCATCTGGCATTAATTAAAGGTGAAGTTATTAAATTCGGCAAAACTCTACAGATAAATATTCAAATAATGTAGAGGTTGTATTTGAATATAGCACTGTCAGTAAAGTGAAATATATAACTGTATCTGTACTCAACAATTATCTGGTTTTGAGGCTAATTCTTGTCACTTCTTTACATAGTAATGCTCAAGTTGAAGTTAAATATACTTTTACGTACTATTGTTAGTACACATAAATTAGATGAATTTTAGTTTAAATGCGATCGCTTTTCCTTCAGAGTATTTTATAAACTTATAGATTTCCAAATTATGAAAGTATCAAAATACCTAAGCGAGACTCACTATTGAATTTTTTAATCTCCTTAGTCTGGGAACGGATCAAAGATTCAATATCATCGGTTTTGCAGTTACCAATACGAATCCAAATAACTTTAGGAGGAAAACCTTTAAGTAGGCTTAATTCACTAAAATCTGAATCCTTAGTCACGATAACAAATTCATTTTGACGAGCATATTCCCACACAATAGAATCTTCTACAGCATCTAGCTGTAAATTAAATAGATGGTTGCTATGAGGATAGAGATTGGTTAGACGATTAACTAAGCGAGGTGATAAATTATGGTCGAATAACAGCTTCATAAAGTTACTGTTAATGTCTGTTGTTCTCGATCTGCTGCATAGCTAAGACAAGCCAAAATATCTTCCATTGTTAAATAAGGAAAATCATCAAGTATCTCGTCATAAGTCATTCCCGCAGCTAAATAAGAAAGAACATCATAAACTGTAATCCTCATTCCCCGAATACAGGGTTTGCCACTACGTTTACCTGCTTCTATGGTGATGATATCGCGATAATCCATGACTATTTTTTACATTCCGTATTTTATTGATCCTAGCTTATATAACTGTGCGATTATGCCCTGGGACATAGAATATCATCAGAAAGGCTTTAGTTCTTGCGATCGCCTTATATCGCTCTACATATCCCAATTTCAGATTTTTGCTTTAATTTAAAATAAATTCATGGGTCATATTGGCTACATCACGACTATATATTTTGTCGCCGTATTTTTCCCACAGCTCTTGTGACCAACTGTGATTATACATTGTCGCCTCTTGAACTTCTTCTATCAGAGGGCGACGTAGTTGTTCATATTTACTAAATTGCCGCTCAATAATTGCTTGATTGTCTAGGGCATTATGATGGATAATATTGGCGATCGCTGTACCGATAATTGCCGCATCTTCTAAACCCTGATTGGCTCCTTGAGCCGCAAAAGGAGGCATGCCATGAGCCGCATCTCCAGCTAGTACCAAACGCTCTTTACTCCAAATTGGTTGCTCATGAAGGATATTAGCAGGATGAATATAATAAGGTCGAGAAATTAAAGTTGCAGGATTAGATAATTTAACTACATGAGTCAAAATAGTCGGAAAATCTGCTTCGAGGAGAAGATCAACGGCTGAGTTAATAATTTCTGTGGCGGATTTATTTTGAATTGAGTCAAGACTTAGGGGAGTATGCAATAAATAACCCAGGGCATTTATCCCTCTTTTAATCAGCATTAATCTTGGAGATTCTATATTTTGAGATTTATTTTGCAATTTTGCTTGGGGAGAATCAGGGCGCAATGTGACTACCATATCCCCTTGGAGATATTTCTCTTCCAACTGCTGCATAATTTCATCAGATACATGCTCTATGTGAAAGCATCCAATAGCAGAAAACCCTGAATATTGAGGTTTTGCCCACTGACTGAGAGCCGAATCAGCATAAAGAAGCTGACGGATAGTAGAATTAATCCCGTCTGCTGCGACAACTAATTTAGCCTGAAATTGCTGCTCAGATATAGCTTGAGTCGATAAGTCAATATTTGACCCCTCCTCCTGATTGACATTTTCCCAGTGAGCAAAGGGATTAGTCGCAATTTCTTGATCACAAATACAGCTTACTGTTACTAAATTAGGGTTTTGAGTAATATCTACACAACGATGATTAGCTTTAACTATTTCTGACGGCAGCAACTTTCTTAACTCAGTTTGCAAACTATGCCAAGGAATTGATACTCTGCCTGCACCATATCGGTTAACCCAATAATTAAAATCCAAAGAAATTGAACGGACAACTTCCCCTTGTAAGTTTTTTTGACACCAAAACTTCTTCTCGTTGACCTTTTCCTCTTTACTCCTACTCTTTTGGCGACGAGCTTGAATAAACTCTAAACCGACTGTTGTGATCTGTTGATAAGCATCTTCACTAATACATCTAAGAGCTTTTAAGCCATTCGGTAAAACATCAACCACTTGTCCCACAGGGCGAAAACTACGAGCCTGATCGATGACTAAGATATTCTCTATACCCCTTTTTCGTAGTGCGATCGCAGTAGCTAATCCCACAGGCCCCGCACCAACAATTAAAACATCGTAGACTTGATCTAAACTCATAGGATTTATTGATTTTGCTTCTCCCCAGCATGCTAGCAAAGAACGTGTCTGGGGAGACACGGGGAACAGTTTAGTTAATCTAAACGGCGGAAGAAATCAATCTTCAAGATTTACATACAGTAAGATTAGAAAAACTAGCCTGTTTCGAGAATTGGTATTACCAACTGAAATATTTGACTATATTGTTTGCATTTCTGCGGAGTTGTTTTCTCTATGTATCGTAAGAGATCGCATTATAAAAAACTTATTAAAAAAGGATAGCCCGAAGACTATCCTAAAAATTATTGAGTTAAATTACAGGAACTAGATCTGAGGTACAAATCTTTCCTTGTCAGGTACTTCTGCGTATTCAGAAACAATCTGTTTTAGTTCTTCACCATTAATAGTTTCCTTTTCAATTAAAAGATCCACTAAGCGATCAATTACCTCACGGTTTTCTCTAACAATTTTACGTGCTAGCTGATGACCATGTTCAGCAATTTGGCGTACTTGAGCATCAATGCGAGATGCCACTTCCTCGGAGTATTCCGCACGAGAAGTTAAACCCGCTCCTAAGAATACTTCCCCTCCTTGCCCACCTAGAGCGATTGGGCCGAGATCACTCATGCCATAGATAGTAACCATTTGTCTTGCCATTTCTGACACCTGCTGTAAATCTCCACCAGCACCAGTGGTTACTTCGTCACTGCCAAAGATTTCTTCTTCTGCGGCACGACCACCCATTGCTCCAGCGATTCGAGCCATTAATTGGGAGCGACTAATTAAGCCTTGGTCTTCATTGGGAGTAAACCAAGTTAAACCCTGAGCTTGTCCACGAGGAATCAAAGTTACTTTTTGTACTGGGTCATGGTCTTTAACTAAGGTACCAACGATCGCATGACCAATCTCGTGATAAGCAATCAGTCTCTTACTCTTACCATCTGTTAGGGGTGTACCCTCCATTCCCGCGACAACACGGTCAACAGCATCGTCAATTTCCGCCATGGTCACGGCTTCTTTACGTCTTCTAGCAGTCAAAATTGCTGCTTCATTGAGTAGGTTAGCTAAATCGGCACCAGAAAAACCAGGAGTACGACGGGCGATCGCATCTAAAGATACTTCAGGAGCAATTTTTTTATTGCGGGAGTGAACTTCTAAAATTTCCAGACGACCCTTAATATCTGGGTTATCTACCATTACCTGACGGTCAAAACGACCAGGACGCATCAAAGCAGAATCGAGAACATCAGCACGGTTAGTGGCAGCAATAATAATAATTCCAGTATTGCCTTCAAAACCATCCATTTCAGTCAGCAGTTGGTTAAGAGTTTGTTCTCTCTCATCATTACCGCCACCGATACCAGCTCCCCTTTGACGACCGACAGCATCAATCTCATCAATGAAAATTAAGCAAGGAGCGTTTTCTTTCGCTTTTTTAAACAAGTCGCGGACACGGGATGCACCGACACCGACAAACATTTCCACAAATTCCGAACCAGAGATACTGAAGAAAGGAACACCTGCTTCCCCTGCGATCGCTTTTGCTAAGAGAGTTTTACCTGTTCCAGGAGGCCCCACTAACAATACACCTTTAGGAATTTTCGCCCCAACAGCCGTAAATCTTTCAGGCTGCTTAAGGAAAGTAACTACTTCTTGTAATTCTTCTTTAGCTTCATCAATACCTGCCACATCATCAAACATGATGCCGGTTTTGGCTTCCATCTGGAACTTGGCTTTAGATTTACCAAAGTTCATAGCTTGTCCTGGTCCACCAGGCATGTTGTTGGAGCGACGAAATAACAAGAATAATGCCCCAATCAAAATTACAGGGAAAATCAAGTTACCTAAGAGTCCCCAGACAGCTCCTTCATTACCAGCAGGATGGTAGTCGAAGTTAACATTAGCATCACGCAATTTAGCAATTAATTCTGGCGAATTAGCAGGTAAATCTACTCTTAATTTTTGGAGGCGATTATCTAATTCTGGGTCGATCGCCTGAACAATAGCAGTTCTACCATTCTCGTATAATTCGACGGAAGTAACCCGATCTGAATTGAGATAGTCTAAAAAGCGTCCATAAGTCATCCGTGTGCTTGCAGTATTGCCACTCAAGCCACTGTTAGCAGAGGGAGTTGAAAAAGTTCCTTGCCAAAGAAAGAAACCTACTACCAGCAATGGTAAGGTCCAAAGTAATACGATTCTCCACGAAAAATTCTTCATAAGGTAAATGTCGGTTTTAAATTAAATATTTATTAGCTTATTTTCTGTTTGCTTGGGGCAGTTATGCAAAACTTTGGCGAGAGAGTCTGTAGCCATTTCGTCAAGTTTCTTTTCTTTATATTACCTCTAGCTTAACTAAATTTAACGTAATTCTCATTTACGATGCAAAAATAACTGAATTTTAGTTCTGATTAAACTATGCTAAGAGTCAGAATATTATCGGCTAGAGCTTTTATGCCATAAGCTTTTGCCAGTTTGAATATTCCTCCTGAATTGATGCAAAAATGCGCCTACAGAATTATTCCCATAGACGCATTTTCTTAATAACTATTTAAGATTATCTGGATACTTAATAGGTTTCAACGTGCCAACGATGTTGTTTTTTCATCGCTTTACGGTATTCATCCCAATTAACATCATGCTTGGCTGCGGCGGCACTCAGCGCCTCATCAATGCCCCCTTCCATGCCTTTCAAACCACAAATATAGGTATGGGTTTTAGGGTCTTGTATTAGTTCCCAAAGTTTATCGGCATGTTCCGCAATTCTATGCTGGATATACATTTTTCCGCCTTCGGAATTCTTCTGCTCACGGCTAATGGCATAATCCAGACGGAAGTTATCGGGATGATCTGTTGCCATTTGCTCTAACTGATCTTTGTAGAGAATGTTAGCAGTTTGAGGAATACCAAAGAATAACCAGGCTAAACCTTTGTAGTTATACTCAGGATTTTTGTCTCCTTCTAGGAACATCCGCCAGAGATAAGCGCGGAATGGAGCAATACCTGTTCCTGTCGCAATCATGATGATGTTAGCATCTTCGTCATCTGGCAAGAGCATTTCTTTGCCCACTGGACCAGTAATCGCAACGTCATCTCCAGGCTGGAGATTGCAAAGGAAACTAGAACAAACCCCTTCTACATGCTCTCCCGTTTCTGGGTCATTGTATTCTAATTTACGGACACACAAGGACACTGTTTTGTCTTCTAGATTATCCCCATGACGAGTAGAAGCGATCGAGTATAGTCTTAGCTTATGGGGCTTCCCTTTTTCATCTTCTCCTGGAGGAACAATCCCAATACTTTGACCTTCAACGTAGTGTAAATCCCCAGCAGAAAGATCAAATGTCATGTGACGGCAGGTACCAACCCCACCTTCGGCAACGAGGTCATAGATTTCAGTACACTTGCCAATGTAAGGATTTTTGGGACGGTAAATATTAACGGGAACTTTTTTGGATTTTGCTTTTTGAGCTTTTGCTTGAGTCATAGATTCTTTATTATTGGATGCAGCCTGCTTTTGAGGTGCAGGCTGACTAGCTTGATCGGTCGTACCGTTACTAGCAGGCTTGATATTAATTACTTTTCCCCCCAGACTGTTGATGCGACGCATCTCTTGATTCATTCTGCTATAGGGAACAGTAATGAACGTAGTACCACTAGTACGAATCGGCACTTTGGCTCCATTACTATTGCCATTTTGAGATAAACCTTCTACTTCGTAAACAAATAAACGGTTCTTGTATTGGGTATTGCTGCTAGAAAATGCGGCACTAGAGTTATACATTACCTGGATTTGATTCCCCCGATTTAAATTTAGACTATTAAATACTTTACATAACTGACATCAATTTGCTACTCATTTCTTTGTTGAGTAGTAAACTCAAAACAGAAACTTAAATTGTTTGTACTGTATTAATAGACTATCATTTGGGAGACTATTCTTGATTCACGAGTAGAGAAATTTCTGGGGTAGAAACTGTATATTTCCCCTGAATATAAATTAGATTACAATCTGGAGGGAACTTTAGTCTGTAGTCTTGGATTCATTTTGATTTTTTCTTTAGCCATTAACCCCAAAGACGAATCGATTTTTTGAGCTATAACAAGAATGCTTTCTCGTTGTTTTTTCTTGTAGAGGTGGTTAGCTTCTGGTAAGATTCATCAATGATAGTAATTAGCATTTAGTACTCAAATTAACTAGCTAAGGATTAGGCTTACTCAGAATATTTTCCTGGGGAAATAATTTGGGGAAATCTCATGGGGTTGAACTTACTTATATGTCCAGTGCCATATCGGGAAGGATGTGTCTGCAAGCTAGCCTATTGAGTAGCTTATCAATTATGGGTTAAATAAATATTAGTTTTGTAGAAGAGGAATTTTATGACTGCCGATTTAGACCGAGTGGTACTCATTGGAGTAGCAGGTGACTCTGGATGTGGTAAATCAACTTTTCTTCGCCGTTTGATTGACTTATTTGGCGAAGAGTTTATGACCGTAATTTGTCTTGATGACTATCATAGTCTCGATCGCAAGGGCAGAAAAGCAGCAGGTGTTACCGCTTTAAATCCAGAAGCGAATAATTTTGACTTGATGTATGAGCAAATCAAGTCTTTGAAAGAGGGTAACGCGATCGATAAGCCAATTTATAATCATGAAACTGGTGAACTTGATCCTCCTGAAAGAATTGAACCGAATAAAGTAGTTGTAATTGAGGGACTACATCCCCTCTATGACGCAAGAGTTCGTGAGTTAGTTGATTTCAGCGTTTATTTGGACATTAGCGATGAAGTTAAGATCCAATGGAAAATTCAGCGTGACATGTCTGAGCGGGGTCATACCTACGAGGATATTCTGGCTTCTATTAAAGCTCGTGAACCTGATTTTAAAGCCTATATTGAAGTCCAAAGAGAGTTTGCCGATGTTGTGCTTCAGGTATTACCAACCGAATTGGTAAAAGGTCAGGAAAGTGACTTACTTCGAGTTCGTTTAATTCAAAAAGAAGGTGTCGAAAACTTCGATACTGTCTATCTCTTTGATGAAGGTTCCACAATTCACTGGCGACCTTGTGGACGTAAACTTGAATGTCCGATCCCAGGTATTAAAATGTACTATGGTCCCGATAGCTTCTACAATAATGAGGTCTCGATCTTGGAAGTTGATGGGGAATTTGGGAACCTTGAACAAATGATCTATATTGAGAGTCATTTGAGTAATACTAGTACGGGTCATTACGGTGAAATGACTGAACTGTTACTGAAGCATAAGGATTATCCTGGTTCTAAAAATGGAACTGGTTTGTTCCAAGTATTAGTAGGTTTGAAAATGAGAGAAACTTACGAAAAGCTTACTGCAAAAGAAGTTCAACCTGCTAAGGTGTAATTCTGGTAAGACAAAGAGAAGTTAATAACTACTTTAAAGCCGTTGGTATCTGACATTTTAGATATTAACGGTTTTTTATTGACAAAACTGCCATAGATTTGGGAATTATAAAATTAAACATCTTAATCAAAAGCTCATAAAATAGCTCAAATGCAAGTTAATTATTTTCTTAGTAAATCTGAAATCTCGGTTAATCAGGCAACCGAAGTGGATATCATTATAAATTTTCAGGGTGATGATAATTCTGCCTCTAATAGTCGTCGTCCGATTAATCTCAGTTTGGTCTTAGATCGCTCGGGATCAATGGGTGGCACTCCTCTCCGTAACGCCCTCAAAGCTGCGGAAAAATTAGTAGAGTATTTACAGCCAGAAGATTATCTGTCGGTGGTGGTTTACGACGATGTTGCTCAAACAGTCTTGCCGCCACAACTAGTTTCTGATCAAGCTGCTATCAAGGCTGTAATTAAGAAAATTCGCGTCGGTGGATTAACTAACTTAAGTGGTGGTTGGCTGATGGGATGCGATCATGTTAAGTCTCAACAAACATCATCACAATTAGCTCGTGTTTTGTTATTAACGGATGGTTTTGCAAACTGTGGCATTCGTGAGCCTGAAGTTTTGGTAAAAACAGCTAAAGAACAAGCTGAAGCGGGTGTGATGACGACGACTTTGGGTTTTGGGAATGGTTTTAATGAAGACTTGCTAATTGATATCGCGGAAGGAGGAGGAGGAAACTTTTATTTTATTCAGTCGGCGGATGATGCGGCAAATGTCTTTAGTATTGAGATGGAAAGTTTGACTTCTATTGTCGGACAAAATCTTAGTGTCAATCTGGAAACAAAAAGTCAAATTCAGGTAGCAGAAGTATTAAATAAATATCCTTCTCAGAAACAAGAAACAGGAGTAGAAGTATTTTTAGGAGATGTTTATCAGGTTGAGAGTAAACCTCTAGTCTTGCAATTTACCATACCTGCGATCGCCACAGAAGGAGAACTAGATTTAGGTTCTCTTACTTATAGTTATCATCAAATTGTCGATGGTAGTATGCAAAAGTTTACGGATACTCTGCCCCTTTCCCTACAGGTTGTTTCCGAAGAAGCTGCGGCTAAAGTTAAATTAAATTCGGATGTGACTCAACAAGCTAGTCAACTCAGAATTGCCAGGAAAAAAGATGAAGCAGTAAAGATCGCCGATGGGGGGAATTATCAGCAAGCAGCAGAAATTTTACGCCAGGCAGTAGCAGAATTAAAAGCAAAGGCGTTAAATGAATATTTTGAAATCGCCGAAGAAATTGAACAATTAACTTACTATGCAAAACGTCTCGATGACAAAAGATTTGATCTCAGTATTCGCAAAGAAATGCGGGATCAGTCTTATCAGGCAAGAAAACGCGATCGCAATGACTTGAAACTCCGAGGGACAACCGCTACGGCAGGGGCATCTAATCACCTAGAGATTGTCAATGAAGCAGGAGAGGGAGTTGTTTTAAAATGCGATCGCATCAAAGGTAAGTTACGTATCCGCGTTGTTTCTGAGGGGTATGATTCTGACCTTAATGTTCAGTTTCCCCGTGCTATTCGTGAGGAAGGTGCCAGTTATTTGGTTGATACAGTAGAGCCTTCGGCTAACGGTACTTTCTATAGTGTTGTCGGTGATATTCGCCGTTTACTCAAGCCAGGAGAAAAATTAGCCACTGTTTCTAGTAGAAATACTAATTTTCAAAAAGCTAAGGTACAAGGCACGGCGGCGGATTTAGAAACTACGGATACGGTAGGTGATGGTGTCTTAGTTCAATGTTTAAAGGCTAAAGGTAAACTGAGAGCGAGAGTAGTGTCTGACGGCTACAATCCAGAATGGAATATGCGCTTTCCTCGCAGCATTAGAGAAGAAGGATTGATGTACGTTGTTGATGAGGTTAAAGAAAGCTCTCAAGGCGGATTTTATTTGGCTTATGGAGAGATCAAAAAGCTGGTTCAGTAATTTGGGTTAAAAATTGAAATCGGATACCAAGCGCTTTAACTTTTGGCGATGATGGAAACTATGTTTAATGCCAGTTGGCAAACTAATGTTACTGTTGGTTCACTCAGCAAAAATCAAGTTCGGCGGAAATTTGGTAAATTGATCATTGGTAAAACAACAGGTTATGCTGCTCGTTGGCTTTATCGATTACTAAAAAAATATAATCTTACCGATGAACAGTGAAGCTACCCTAGTTAATGGAAATGAAGTCTCTAAGGAAGAAATTGTTGCTGCCTTAGAGATTCCCGCAGATTTTAATTTTGATTTGCCCGATCCTGAAGACGAGGCGATTCTAGAATCGGATTTCCGACATCAGTTAGATACAATCTGGCAAATATGCGATCGCTTTGATCTCCAGACAGATATCTGGCGGGGGCGAGTATTACGCTCGGTGAGAGACAGGGAAAAGAAAGGAGGGGAAGGCAGAGGAGCAGGATTCCTTAACTGGTTAAAAGATCGTGAGATCACTAAATCTCAGGCTTATGCTTTGATCCAACTGGCAAATAGTGCGGATACTTTATTAGCAGATGGTTTATTAGAGCCAGAAAGTATTAATAATTTTAGTAAGCGGGCATTTGTGGAGACGGCTAAATCTGCTCCAGAAATTCAGCAGTTAGTGAGTGAAGCAGCGCAAAAAGGCGATCGCATTACCCGCAGGGAAGTCAAACAGCTAAGTGACGAATGGACTGCCATGAGTTCGGAATTACTTCCCGATGAGATTAAGGAAAAGGCAGCAGAGGGCTCTTTACCTGCCCGTCATCTGGCTCCTTTAGTCCGAGAAATGGAAAAGTTACCCGATTCTCATTTGATTGAAATTAAAAAAGAAATTGCCGAAAGTCCCGACATTGATACGGTCAAAATGATGACCACCGAGGCAAAAAATCTGGCGAAATATCTCGATGCGGCAGCTCAAGTGCAAACTCTCCGTAACAAGGCAGTAGATATGGAGTTAGCTTTAGAAGAAGCCTTAAGATTGGACTGTATTAACACTGCGGCGGATTTAGTTAAGCAAGCGACAACCTTAGAGCAAACTGTCGGCAAACTGTTTACTACCTGGAAACGAATTAGTAATGTTGCGGATCGCCTCTATGTTGAGACGGGGGCTTCTAATCCTCATTTGCGATCGCTATTAACCTGTTTGGAATCTTTGACGGGCAATATTATCGAAGTACCTTTGGATGAAGATGGGGAGCAAATTGTCCGCTTGAAAGTTTTAACTGAAGAAAATAGTTCAGGCGATCTCCCTGTGGAAAGTTAAACTTGAGCAACAATTTTTTAACAGCTTATAGCTTATAAGTTAGCGGATTTATCCTTACTGTAGATATGCAAATAACAGTAATTATTCCTACTTTCAAAAGAGTGAATTATCTGCGGCAAGCCATTGATAGTGTTTGTCAGCAAACTTATTCTGATTGGAATTGTTTGGTGGTTAATGATTATCCTCCAGACGGTTTACTTCTGGCAGAAATGATTACTAGCTTTAACGATCCTCGCCTGAGGTTAATTAACCGAGATCGCTCTGGTGGGGGAAATGCCGCCCGCAATACGGGCATCACAGAAGCAACAGGAGATATTATTGCTTTTTTAGATGATGATGATTTTTGGTTTGACCATAAGTTGCAACGACATTTAGAGTTACATCGCTCAAATCCTCAAGCAGGATTAATTTTTTCGGGATTGACTAAGCGCTGGGAAAATGATCTGATCTCCCCCAAGATAGCTCTTGGGAGTTTACCAGAGGAAGGCGTAATTGCAGGGATGCGTCAAGGAAAATTTTGTCCCGCTACCACCAGTGGCGTTACTGTGCGTCGAGAATGTTTTACCCACTGTGGTTTATTTGATGTCAATTTAGCTAGTTTTCAAGATTGGGATATGTGGTACCGAATTGCTCTTGATTACGATTTTGATTATATTGAGCAATCTTTACTAGTATTTCGCCAACATTTAGGAGATCGCACTTCTAAGACCAAAGAGAGGCGTTTACAGGGCTTAAAACAGTTAATCGCGAAATGGCATGATGATTTAGATAATGCGCCAGAATTTGAGGCTATTTTTATTAAAGATACCTATGTTAGTGCGGTTTACAATTCCATCCTGCGATCGCAAAAAAAAGCGGCTTTACAAGATTGGTATACACTATTGAAATTAACTAAAAATCAGACAGATGTTCTGCTATTGTTCAAGCTGATAGTTATGTGGCTCATTGATGCTAAAAATTATACTCGTATCACCAAAACTAAATTCTAAACTTTAGTTCTAAGTCGTTAGGCGTAATTAAACTAGATGCTTTCTTTACATTTCTCCAAAATCGAAATCATCCGCTAAATCTGAAACGAATTTAATTATTGTTTGTTATTGTTAATCAGCAATTCCTAAACATCTAAAAAAAAGCAAAATAATCATGACCAACGAATCTGCACGACTGCAGCAAACTGGCTGGAAAGAATGGGGGCCATATCTCAGTGAAAGGCAGTGGGGAACAGTTCGAGAAGATTACAGCGCGACTGGAGAAGCCTGGGATTATTTTTCTCACGATCAAGCGCGATCGCGGGCATATCGCTGGGGAGAAGACGGTATTTTAGGTATTTCTGATAGTCAACAGCAGCTTTGTTTTGCCTTGGCACTTTGGAATGGTAAAGATCCAATCTTGAAAGAACGCATCTATGGTTTAACAGGCTCTCAAGGGAACCATGGGGAAGATGTTAAAGATTACTATTTTTATCTTGATAGTACTCCCACTCATTCTTACATGAAGGGGCTATATAAATATCCTCATGCAGAATTTCCCTATGCTGATTTAGTAGCAGAAAATCAGCGAAGAGGGCGAGAAGCAATGGAATATGAATTATTAAATACGGGAGTTTTTGCTAATAATAATTACCATGATGTCTTAGTTGAATATGCCAAGAATACTCCCGAAGATATTCTCATTAAAATTACTGTAGTAAATCATGGCGCAGCATCTCAAAGTCTATCTGTATTGCCTACATTATGGTTTCGGAATACTTGGTCATGGGATAAAAATACGGTTAAGCCGAGTTTAAAAATTGCCGAGAAAAGCAGCAATTTTGTCGCGATCGCAGCAAATCATCAGACGCTAGCACCACGCTGGTTATATTGTGAAAATACTTCAGAGTTGTTATTTACCGAAAATGAGACTAATTCTCAAAGGGTATTTAACTACGAAAGTGGGGCAAAATATGTTAAAGATGGCATTAATAATTATATAGTTAATGGACAAAAAGATGCCGTCAATCCTAATCAGATTGGGACTAAATTTTCTCCCCATTATCAATTAACTATTGGTGCGGGAGAAACGAAAGTTATTAAACTACGTTTGAGCAATAAATCAGATTTAACTGAGCCTTTAGGTCAAGAATTTGAGAGAACATTTAAAACTCGTCTGACTGAAGCAGATGAATTTTATCAACAGATTAATCAGACAGCTCTCAATACCGATTTAGTTAACGTCCAAAGACAAGCTTTTGCGGGGATGCTGTGGAGTAAACAGTACTATAACTTTAATATCGAACGTTGGCTAGATGGCGATCCCACTCAACCTACTCCCCCCTCTGAGAGAAAAAATGGACGCAATCATCAATGGATGCACTTAGATAACGAAGATATTGTTTCCATGCCTGACAAGTGGGAATATCCTTGGTATGCCGCTTGGGACTTAGCTTTTCACTGTTTACCAATCGCCTTAGTCGATCCCGACTTTGCCAAAAATCAATTGGATATTATGACGCGGGAATGGTACATGCATCCCAACGGGCAAATTCCTGCTTATGAGTGGGCTTTTGGTGATGTTAATCCCCCTGTACATGCCTGGGCGACTTGGCGAGTATATAAAATTGAAGAAAAAAGAACTGGTAAAGGCGATCGCCAATTCCTAGAAAGAGTTTTCCAAAAGCTACTGCTGAACTTTACCTGGTGGGTAAATCGCAAGGATGCAGAGGGGAGCAATATCTTTGAGGGGGGATTCTTAGGACTAGATAACATTGGTGTGTTTGACCGCAGTGCCCCACTGCCTACAGGAGGCTATATCGAACAGTCTGACGGTACCAGTTGGATGGCAATGTATTCCCTTAATATGCTTACCATTGCCTTGGAATTGGCTCTGGAAAACCCTGTCTACGAAGACATGGCAACTAAATTCTTTGAGCATTTTCTTTATATTGCCGATGCCATGGTACATGTCGGTGATGACAAAACCCAGCTTTGGGACGAAGAAGATGGTTTCTTTTATGATGTGTTGCACTTGCCTAATGGATCAAGAATCCGCTTAAAAGTGCGATCTATGGTAGGTTTGATTCCTCTATTTGCCGTGATGACCCTCGAACCAGAATTATTAGAGAAACTTCCAGGCTTCACAAAACGTTTAGAATGGTTTATCAACCATCGTACTCCCTTAACCCAAAACGTTGCCTGTATGGAAACTGAGGGCAGCGGATCAAGAAGAATGTTAGCTCTTTGTTATGTTACTCGAGAGAGTGTTGAAGCAGAAGATAAATTACGACGTATCTTAGCCAAGCTGCTAGATGAAGACGAATTTTTGAGTGAATATGGCATTCGGGCATTATCTCGCTTTCATCAGGACAATCCCTATACTTTTAACGTTAACGGGAATGAAAATAAAGTCAGTTATGAACCAGCAGAATCCAGTAGTGGTCTATTTGGCGGCAATTCTAACTGGCGAGGTCCTATATGGATGCCAGTAAATTATCTTCTGATTGAATCTCTGCAAAAATTCCATCATTATTTAGGAGACGACTTTAAAGTTGAATGTCCCACAGGTTCTGGTAACATGATGAACTTATGGTCAGTTTCCCAAGAATTATCTGCGCGACTGACTAATATTTTTCTTAAAGATAGTGACCAAAAACGTCCTGTATATGGCGGTATTGAGCCGTTCCAAAACGATCCTCATTGGCAAGATTTAATCCTCTTCCATGAATATTTCCATGGTGATAACGGAGCGGGAATTGGTGCCAACCATCAAACAGGCTGGACAGGATTAGTCGCTAAGTTAATTCAACAAAGTGGGTCATATATGCAAAAGCAATAAATTAGAGCGTTGCTGATTCAACTGATGTCGCAAGGATTCCCTTATCCTCTTTAGGTTAGGGAGGAATTGCGACCAGTATAAAACATTGCAAAGCAATACAACTTATAGACTAGTTAGCTATATGGGTGATATAATATTGTCTATGAAGCAAGTCACAACAGTAAGCTGTAAGCTCGAAGTACCTATAAAGTTTGTCGCAGAAATAGACAAAACATTAGAGGCGTTTGCTGCTGCTTGTGAATGGGTAAATGCAAATACGCCGTTAGAATTAACTAACAAAGCAAAGATGCAAAAGTTAGTCTATAACGATGTTCGAGTATTATTTGGCTTATCTGCTAATCTTGCTATTCAGGCATTAAGGCGTGTTTGTGCTAATAGAAAAACAGCTAGACAGAAAAAGCGCAACGTTAGAAAGTTTAGTCCTACATCAGTTAGCTATGATGCTCGAATATTTAGCTTTAGAGAATTAGATTATTCTGTAAGCATTAAGCTTTTAGAAACAAGAACTAGATTTTCTCTTGATATTGGTAATTACCAGCGTGGCATTTTAAAAGGGCAGCAGCCAAAATCTGCTACTTTGGTTAAGCGCAGAAATGGCGATTACTATATACACATTAACTTAGATAATGAGATCCCAAACGCTATCCCTACAAACGATGTGATAGGAGTTGATTTGGGTAGAGTTGATATTGCACATACATCAAATGGAAAAAGTTGGAATGGACAGCAGCTAAATAAAATTAGAAATAAATATGCTTGGCTTAGGAAAGTTCTCGCCCAAAAAGCTTCGTTAGGCACAAGAAGCAGTCGGCGCAGATGTCGACTTGTTTGAAGTCAGACCCCGACTTAACAACGCCAACACAAGCCTATTTAAAAAAAACTTGACAAAACAGAAGTAAATCAAGATAATGGCATGTTGGGCATCCAATAACTTGCTCGGAGCGGGTTAAAGCATTAAACGCCATAGCACAGTTCAGAAATTGTGGTTTCTATTTCCGCTTGGCTACCCTTACGGCAAAATCAAAAGAGAAAAATTTTATGACTTACGCAATTGTTGAAGCAGGTGGAACACAAATTAGAGTTGAACCAGGTCGTTTTTACGATATCAACTTACTAGCTGCCGATCCTGAATCTGACTACACCATAGATAAAGTTTTATTGGTAAACAATGATGACGACGTTACTGTAGGTCGTCCTTTTATTGAGGGTGCTACTGTCGAAGGTACGGTCATGCGTCACCGACGAGGCAAAAAAGTTATCGTTTATAAAATGCAGCCTAAAAAGAAAACTCGCAAAAAGCGTGGTCACCGTCAGGAATTAACTCGCCTGATGATTAATTCTATTAGTCTGAATGGTTCAGTTATCGCTGCTGCTGAAGCGGAAACTGCTACAACTGAAACTGCTACAACTGAAGCTGCTACAGCAGAATAAAAAATCGACATTGCTGAATCAAGGTATGATTTGTCATTTTTATGATTAGATAAATTGATTAAAAAGCTAAGAGCTAAAAGCTATATGCGTAGAGGTATACCACAAGGGCACAATGTCCTTTAGGAAAAGCTAAAAGCTACGAACAAATTACTTTTTATTTCATATTTCAAATCAGCAACGTCAAAAAATCAATAACCAAAAATAGAGGAATAATAAAATGGCTCATAAGAAGGGAACTGGTAGTACTCGTAACGGACGGGATTCTAATTCTAAGCGTTTAGGAGTAAAGCGTTATGGTGGACAAGAAGTCACTGCTGGAAGCATTCTAGTCCGTCAAAGAGGCACTAGAGTTTATCCTGGTAATAATGTTGGTCGTGGTAAAGACGATACTTTATATGCTCTAATCCATGGGGAAGTTAAGTTTGAATACAGAACCAGAGGACAGAGAAAGGTAAGTGTTTATCCTCTAGCTGAAGCCGCAGCTTAGGGTAGATTATTAAAACATTAAAAGCACTCACATTCTTGATGGGTGCTTTTTTGTCGAAAGCCAGTTTCAAACCATTGTCTTTTGTCTTCCGTAAGATATATCATTCCAAGGAACTAATATAGAAGCAAATATAAATCCTAGAAGAGGAGGAAAAGAAAGAAATAGACCTTCTTGTGAAACACCAACGTTAAGTCCATTGATTGCCATTTTGTTAATATAAGCCCTTTCTCCTAATTTGGATTCTATATTCATCAGGCAAATTGCCTCTACCACCAAATGTAAGTGTCCAAATATATACCCATAAACTGTAAGTATTTCCAGATAAACTAAAAACAAATTTGCTTGGATGAGTTCTCACTGTTTCCGAAACGTAAGCAGCTATACCACCAGATTCTTGAATAGTCTTAACAATTCGATCTACTATAACTCGTGGCGGAACAGCTGGCATGGTCTAACTCCTTCATTCGTTTTTTCTCTATCCGATCTAATGCAATTTTAACCTCATGTGCTATACATTCAGCTAGTAAAGGTGGTACTGCATTACCAATTTGCCTCCATTGATTTTCAATTGTTCCTGCTAGAAAATAGCTATCTGGAAAAGTCTGCAATCGTTTAATTTCGGCAATAGTTAGAATTCTATTCCGCCAATGAAAAGGTCCCATATTATTCGATCTACGCGCTTGAATAGTCCATGAAGGTAAATCAGGGGATAATTTTAAAAGAAAAGACCAATATCTAGACCTCCACTTAAATTGAGGATTTTGGTGCCCTCTCTTTTCGGTATAAAACAAATAATTATCACCTGGAGGTATATCTTTAAGTAAATGATGATGTTTTCCACCTGCAAAATGTCTAGGAAGATTAGCATTATGTTTTTCTGTGTCAAGACCCATGATTGCTTCACCAGCCGTTTTCCAAACAGGAAGATGTTGGTCAATTAATGTGCATTCTTCAGGCTTTCGATGTGTCGGTAAGGGAAACTCAAATTGATTACCTGTTAGTATTCCAATAATAAATATCCTCTTACGTTTCTGAGGTACACCATAATCAACTGAATTAAGAATTTGAAACCTTACGTCATAACCTAATTTCTGCGCTGTCTGTAATACATAATTAAGAGCACCCTTTTGCCGTTCTGCTGCAAATGTATGGACATTCTCGAATACAAACATTTTTGGTTTGTAAAACTCAACTATCCTAAAATATTCTTTGACAGTTTGAAAAGATTGGTCATCTGTTCCATGTGTCATTTCTTTTCTATAAAATCGTGACTTTGAGTACGCTGGACATGCTGGTCCTCCTATAACAAGGTCTACTTCATGTTTTCTAATTTGTGATATCTTTTCTAACTGTTTATTTGAGATATTTTGGATTTCATCACAGATAACATTTTCTGAAACATTGTTCCCCCGCAAAGACTCACACATAATTGGATTGCTTTCGATACAAATTTCACTGTAAAAGTCTTTTTTGTGAAATCCTATGTCTAATCCACCACATCCAGAAAATAGACTTATAATTGCTTTCTTTTTCATGATTTAACCAAAATATCCATCACAGCTTTAGCCATCAAAGGTGGTACGGCATTACCAATTTGCCTGATTCTGCTTCTTCTCGATCCGTAAAACTTGTAGTCATCTGGAAAAGATTGCAATGCAGCCATTTCAACTGTTCTTAGTCTTCTATTATCCCAGTGGAAAGGACCAACCCAAGGTCCTGGATTTGATGCAATAGTCCAAGAAGGTTTATCGGGATGTAGTTTTAGTAAAAAATTCCAGAATTTTGTTTCAGCTTCAAATATAGGATTTTTATATCCCGCCCAGCTTGTCAAGGCTTTGTAGTTCATTCCAGGTGGTATATCAGGTAAGTATTCGCTCCATCGACCTTCAATTATCTCACTTTCCTCAAAATACTTTTTAAATCTGTATTTGTGTATAGCTGCTTTAGCAGTAGTTACGGGTTTCAAGAATATAGAGTTATCAGCCGAATGTGTAATTTCAGGCTCGTCAAGAGCTTTCTTCTTGTGTCCAATCACAAATACCCGTTTTCTTTTCTGAGCAACTCCAAATAATTCACTACTTAAACGCAGTTCCTTTACTTTATAACCACAATTTTCTGTGTAGTTTATAAATTCATATAAATACTTTTTATTTTTTGGATGTGTAATACTTTGGACATTTTCAAATAAAAAACCTCGAGGAGATATTTCATTAATCAACCTCGCGTATTCCATAACTAGACTTGTGCGCTTATCCTCATGAACTTTTGTACGGTTTTTAGCTTTTGGTAGCGTAATATCTTCTATGAAGTCTCGTCCATTGTTTTCAGCCGTTTTCTTCCTGCGCTTTTTTCTTCTGAGAGATTCTTCACCAGATTTAGTCCAGTAATTATTCTTAGAAAAAGATTGACATGGAGGACCACCTATTAGAAATTCAATTTCGTTTTTGTTATGTCCACATTGGCGCAAAATACTTTCCCCAGATAGAGTTGAGATATCTTGATGAATAAGAAGTGTGGACGAGTTTGAAACTTCGTTTAACTTTAAAGTTTTTAACGAATCAAGATCTGTATCAATACTACAGACTATTTCGGCGCCAGCCTCAGTAGCACCGATATCAAGACCACCTGCACCTGAAAATAAACTAATCGTTTTCATACAAACAAACTTTTAATCCTGTAGGTACACCAAATTAAATTTACTTTACTAATAGTAAAAAATTAATAGTTTTAACTTTTGACCAAAAAAAAAGCCAAAATCAATTTATTGAAGAATCCTTAAATGTATGCTCTATATATTTTAGTGGGCGAAGAGAGACTCGAACTCTCACGATTTCTCGCCACATTTTGAGTGTGGTGCGTCTACCAATAATATTT
>CALLPS010000052.1 GCA_938015355.1 uncultured Pleurocapsa sp. | reverse complement strand
ATATTAATCTAGGGTTTTTTGTAATGACTCTGAGAACCGCTATATTTAGGTAAGTTGAATTTCAAAATTGAAGTTTGGTGCTGAACTGGGTTAAGCTCTTGCTTGATTCAGTTTTTTATTAGTTACTGGTTATGCTCTTATACTAAATCCTGTTCATATACAGTGCTTAAGGGCTAGATAGCACCATCTAGCACCATCTAGTAGGTAGTAAGTAGGGTTTAAGTTGATTTCCTGAGTTTAATTTATAGTAATTTTTAGCAATCGGATTTAGTATTATGTCTTCGATTAATCCTTATGTTGCTCGATTGTTGTTGTATCCAATCAAGTCTTTAGATCGAGAAACTTGCGATCGCGTAACTATTCTGGAATCTGGAGCTTTGAAAAGCGATCGCACTTGGGCAATCTTTGATCAACAAGGTAATTTTGTTAATGGGAAACGTAACCACAAGATTCATGCTTTACGCTCGGAATTTGATTTAAAAACTAATACGATTTCCTTACGAGTACAGGATACGAAGCAGACAGGAGAATTTAATCTAAGTGAATCTTGCCAAGAATTATGTAATTGGTTAGAAGAATACTTTGGTTTTCCTGTGGAGATGAGACGAAATTTACACAGGGGATTTCCTGATGATACCCTCTCTCCTGGGGCAACTATTATTAGCACTGCCACTCTAGAAGCGATCGCTTCCTGGTATCCTGAATTAAATGCGGAAGATATTCGCTGTCGTTTTCGTGCCAATATTGAAATTGCAGGAGTGCCTGCTTTCTGGGAAGATCAACTTTTTACTAACCCAGAGCAAACGGTTAAATTCACCATCGGGGATGTGGAGTTTATGGGAGTGAATCCCTGTCAACGCTGTATAGTTGTTACTCGTGATCCACAAACAGGAAAGCAGTACCCTAAGTTCCAAAAGACTTTTATTGAACAAAGAAAAACCACTCTCCCCCCATGGACAGAGCGATCGCGTTTTAATCATTTTTTTCGATTAGCTGTTAATACGAAGTTGTCTCCTACTGAAGCAGGAAAGGTAATTTGTTTGGGAGATCCAGTAATAATTGAATAACCAAGATCATTACGGACAAATATCTTAAATTTGGCTCAGTTGTAGCTAGCCTATGCCATTGATTGATTTTTCATTTCCGAGGTAGTTTAGACAACATCAAGAAGTAGAAAAATATACTACTATTTACTTTTATACTTCTAATTAACTAAATGTTCAGATGATTTTGACAATTGCACCAGAGAGAATTACTACATTGTTTTTGCGGTTTATTCTAGACTTTAAAATAATAAATAGTCAATAATATTGGATTAAGTAATGAATAAAATAGTACGTTCTTTATTGCTACAGTTTCCCAAAACTTATGACTTTATCTTTAAAATAAAAAATAATTATCTAGTCAGTTACTATCTAAAGAAAGTCCATGAACCAGACTTTAATGCATTTAATTTACTTGCTTCAGATGAACCTCAACTTTTTTTAGATATTGGTGCCAACGTTGGTATGTCTGCTCTTTCTATATTTACCTTGAAGTCCAATGCAAAAGTTATTTCTTTTGAGCCTAATGTTGTTAATTATCCTTATCTAGAAAAATTAGTTAGTAAATTCAAAAATTTTCAATATATGCCTGTCGGATTAGGAGATGAAGCCAAATCTCTAGATTTTTATTATCCTATCTATAATAATAAGCATATGACTGCTCTTGGTTCTTGCGATCGCCAACAAGCGGAAAGTTGGTTAAATGAAAAAACAGTCTACTTTTTCAACCCAGATAAACTCAAAATCAAAAAAATAACTATAGAGGTTAAAACTCTTGATAGTTTTCATCTTCAACCAGATTTTATCAAAATGGATGTCGAAGGATTTGAATATCAAGTATTATTAGGATCCTCAACAACCATTAATGATTATCGTCCAATTTTACTAATTGAAGGGGTCGCTAAAGATGATCGAGTTCATCAAAAACTTAAAGATTGGCAATATGAAACTTTCAAATTTTTTGATAACAAATTTTACTTAGATGAGTTCGATTGCGATAATAATTTCTTTATCCCTAAAGAAAAAATGGCATTGATTACGGATTATATTGTTAATTGACTGTTTACTATTCTCAAGTATCGGTGATTCTAGTTGTTAGTTATTAGCGTATTTTAACTCAGTCTAAAGACTAAAAACTAAAGACTAAAAAAGAGAGGAAAACTTATGCTTCCTCTCTTTTTATTTGATTTATATAGCCAAAGATAGATTACTTTAACTGTTTAACGAATATATTCTTTTAAGATGCTATTCCGATTCGGATGACGCAGTTTGCGTAGTGCTTTGGCTTCAATTTGACGGATACGCTCACGAGTAACATTAAAAATTTGTCCAATTTCTTCTAATGTTTTCATGCGTCCATCATCCAAACCATAACGAAGACGAAGTACATCACGTTCACGAGGACTAAGAGTATCTAGTACACTTTCAAGATCTTCTCTAAGTAAACTTTTAGATACTTGGTCTTCTGGAGTTTCTCCATCAGCCTCGATGAAATCGCCCAAACGGGAGTCTTCTTCTTTACCGATGGGTGTTTCTAAAGATATTGGCAATTGAGCCGATTTAGCAATAAATCTGAGCTTTTCAATGGTCATTTCCATGCGAGTTGCAATCTCCTCTTCTGTAGGTTTGCGTCCTCTTTCTTGAGATAAAATTTTAGTAGTTTTTTTAATACGAGAAATAGTTTCATATAGGTGCACAGGAAGGCGAATTGTCCGAGACTGATCGGCGATCGCTCTCGTAATAGCCTGTCTAATCCACCAGGTAGCATAAGTAGAAAATTTATAGCCTTTTTCGTGGTCGAATTTTTCAGCAGCTCTGATTAAACCCAAGGAGCCTTCTTGAATCAAATCCTGGAAAGATAAACCACGATTCATATATTTCTTGGCGATCGATACCACCAAACGGAGGTTAGACTGCACCATCTTGTCTTTAGCTCTGCGTCCGATAAATAGGCGACGACGGAATTTACGATATTCCATGTCCACTTCTCTTGCCCATTCTTCGTCGGTAGCTTCTCTACCCAAACCATCTTCTAAACTATCTTTAAGTCTTTCTAGTTCTAGTAAGTCGGCAATTTGACGAGCTAGTTCAATCTCTTCTTCTGCTCTTAGCAGTCGAATACGTCCAATTTCCTGTAGATAAATCCGAATTGAATCTTCGGTGTAAGGCTTCTTTCTTCCTCTTTCGGCACGTTTGGTAGTAGTAGCTTTTTTCTTCTTACCTTTGGCAGCCGGTTTGATATCAATGGTGTCTTGATTTTTTTTACTATCTTCTTCGATTAGGCTCTCCCAATCATTTCCAGGATTGATGATCGTTGCTAGAACTTGATTAGCTTGGGTCATGCCGATTTCCTCTTGCTCCTTCAGTGAAAAATATAATGATATTTGTTTTAGTTAAGTTTAGTTAAGTAAGACTTAACTTGGTGTCTTATTACACTCTTATTTAACTTTTTGATTCACAGGCTTAGCTAGCTGCTGATAAACAACACCTTCGCCCTGTTTAAGTATGCTTTAATCAACTACTTAGTGAGTGTTATTAACTAGGAAGTTGCAATTATTTTCCGATTTTAGCCTCGATTGTTGTGACTTTGGTAAAGATTAGACAGAAATTTGGGGATATTTCCCTAAGATTTATAAAGAAATCACAAAGTTTTCTTTAATTTTCGCTTCTATGGCATTGTAAGCAATTTAACGAAAAATAACACGGATTAATTTTATCAACTTAATTTTTAAGTCCAAAAACTAATCACCAAAAAGTCTACTTAATTGAAATAACCATACGTAATGCCCTTTGGGGGAGATTGCCAAGAGTAGTCAAAATTTATTATCACTAAAGAGAGATAAAAAATTCAGAGATCTTTATTTTCAAGATCAGACACTTTAAAGACATGAAAAAGTTACGTATATTTGCTTACGGGATAGCTCTAGGTTCTCTAGTTTTCAGTTGTCAACCTCAAAAATTTAGAGGGACAACCGTAAGTGCTACTACTGGGGAAGGCACTCTAGAATTGGTAGCTAATGGAGAAGATTTTGTACGACAAGGGTTTGTCAGTAAGGATGGTTGGAGCATTAATTTTGAACACCTCTATGTAAATATTAGTGAAGCGATCGCCTACTCGACGGAATCTTCTTTTGAACCACAAACAGGGGACACGAAAGAGAGTATTGAATATCAAAACAGTATTAATTTTGACCCTCTACAAGTTCCAGATTTAGCGGCAGGAGAAGTTAATGCAGCACCAATTGTGATTGCTTCGACTAATGTTCCTCAAGGTTTTTACAATGCTCTAGCTTGGAAATTAAGTACCGCAGGTGCAGACAGTCCCTTCCCAGGGAGTACGATTAAGTTAATTGGTCAAGCGACTAAGGATCAAAAAACGATTAATTTTGATTTAGGCTTTAATCAACCAACCGAGTATGTCTGTGGCGAATATGTCGGTGAAGAGCGGCAGGGAATAGTAACAGCAAGTAGATCAGGAAAGATGGAGGCAACATTTCATTTCGATCATATTTTTGGAGATGGGGATACACCTCCAGAAGATACTTTGAATCAAGATGCATTAGGATTTCAACCCCTGGCTAACTTGGCTAATAACGGAATAGTAAAACTCGATGAAGCAGATTTAGCTAGTCAACTATCTGAGGCAGATTATCGACAGTTAACGAATGCAATCACTGGCTTAGGACATGTAGGAGAAGGGCATTGTGTCACCAACGTTAAATCGCCCCTTACTTCAGACACTAATTCACAATAAGCAAAAAAACTCAACAATAATTTGATCTTCTAAGTTAAAAGTCTCTAAATCCTTGAGAAAAGAAGGAAAAGGTAGCTTTATTCTGGGAAAAAATTCTACAATTTTTTGATAACCCAAAACAACTTGCCAACAACATAAGTCTTGTAGTTTTCTTTATGATTCGGTTTTACTTCTGTTTAACTTTACTAGCCTTGATAGTACTACCAAAAAAAGCTTTAGCTCATGGTGCAAACATTGAATATAAAGAATCTTCGGCAATTACTATCCAGGCAAAATACGATGATGGTCAGCCGATGACAAATGCTCAAGTAGTAATTTATGCCCCAAGCGATCGCACCATCCCCTGGCTGAAGGGGACTACTGATGATCATGGTAATTTTAGTTTTATCCCTGATACTGATCCAGAAAATGTTGGTGATTGGGATGTCAAAGTACGTCAATCTGGACATGGTGACATTACCAGTATTCCTGTGAAGGAGGGAAAATTAGCTAGAGTCACACACCCCAATGTATTGTCTGCTGGAGCAGGATATTCACCTTCCCAAAAAGTCGTGATGGCGGCAGCAGTGGGGTGGGGATTTGTCGGCACCGCTTTGTTCTTTTCTCGCTCTAAGTCTAATAAATAGATTATTTCTTATTTGAATGCACATTCCTGACGGTTTTCTTCCTCCTCATGTCTGTTTAGCTGGTTATGCTTTAACTGGCGGCGTTACTTGGTATTCCCTGCGGCAAATTAAGCACGATCGCTATACCCAGGCAAATATTCCCAAAGCCTCTTTATTAACCGCAGCATTTTTTGTGGCATCGTTGATTCATATTCCCATCCCTCCTACTAGTGTCCATCTCATACTTAATGGCTTGATGGGTGCGGTACTGGGATACTATGCTTTTCCTGCTATTTTAATTGGTTTGTTTTTTCAAGCAGTAATGTTTCAGCATGGAGGTATGTCAACTTTGGGGGTAAATGCAATTATTTTAGGGGCACCGGCGATCGCTGCCTATCATTTGTTTCGTCAACGGGAACATCTGTCAGCAAAAAGACAATTACTCACTAAAGTTTTTTCTTTTGGGGCGGGGGCGGGGGCATTATTACTATCGGCAATGATGTTTACCCTTTTATTAGTCACTAATATCTCTCCTGACATGAATATTAGTGTTGAGCGAACTGCTATTTTCGTTTCTTTGGGAGGTTATGCTATTCAAGCTGCGATCGAAGGCATATTTTCGGTAATGCTGATTTCGTTTTTGGAACAAGTAAAACCCGAGTTACTAAAATCATAAATAAACAATAAATAGTCCATAATCAGTAATTAGAATAGTGAAATTTGCTCTTGATCAATATGCTTATTTAGATTCTCCACTCCATCGCTGGCAGCAGGGATATAAACTGGTCGGGTTGTTAAGCTTAATTTTTGCTTTTGCTTTTGTGCAAAATGTGTGGCTGTTGCCGATAATGATCGTAATTACTGGCATTTTGTTTACAATTTCGCGGATTCCTTTTTCGTTCTTGATTAAACGATTACGTTATCCTAGTTGGTTTATTTTGGCAGTGGTTATTTTGCTACCTTTTGTATCAGGAACTGAGCCAATTTTTCAGCTAGGATATTTTTCGATCAAAGAAGAAGGTTGTTGGCAAGCACTATTAATTTCAGTACGCTTTTTTTGTATTTTGACAGTTAGCTTGATTTTGTTTGGCACAGCACCATTCTTAAGTAGTATTAAAGCCATGCGTGCTTTAGGTTTGCCGAGAGTAATTGTAGATATGACTTTGCTTTCCTATCGCTATTTAGAAGAATTGGGGGAAACTTTGACTACAATGCAGCGGGCAATGAGATTAAGGGGATTCCAGCCTCATGGTTTTAGTCGTCGCAATTTGGAAGTTTTTGCCCAGTTAACTGGTAGCATATTGATTAGAAGTTATGAACGTTCTTTAAGAATTTATCAGGCAATGATTCTGCGAGGATATGGCAGCCAAAATAACTTAAAGAAAAAGCACAGTAAAATCAAGATCAATCAAAGAGATCACAAGAGTTTATTGGCGACATTAATAACAGTAATAACTGGAATATTATTAATATCTCTAGAGCTAATATTACCCAGCTTTTAAATAAGCTAAACAATCTAAATTATTGTTCAGCATAACACTCCAAAAACTCATGAAAAGTCTAATCCAGACAGCAAATCAAGTATCTTTAAAAACTAAAGCGATCGCTCTCAATAATATCTGTTTTAGCTATGAGCAAGAAAGAGCAATTTTAACCGATATCAATTTAGATATTGCTTCAGGAGAAACTGTCGGCTTAATTGGAGCCAATGGTGCGGGAAAAACCAGCTTGTTTCTGACAATTTGCGGTATTCTCAAGCCGACTTATGGCGAAGTTAAATTATTTGATCGTCCGATAGAAGCAGGGGAGTTTAATCCCGAGATTGGCTTAGTCTTTCAAAATCCTGATGATCAGTTATTTTGTCCGACAGTGCAAGATGATATTGCCTTTGGTTTAGAAAATATTGAGCTATCTCCTGCGGAAATTAAGGTGAGAATCGATGCCGCCCTATCTTTAACTGGAGTGACTCATTTGGCAGAGCGAATTTCCCATCAACTTTCAGGGGGGGAAAAATGTATGGTAGCGATCGCTGCTGTCCTCGCCATGTTGCCCCAGATTGTACTTTATGATGAACCCAGTGCTAATCTTGATTTAAGAGCCAGACGTAGATTAATCCACTTCCTCAATTCTGCCCATGAAACTACTGTTATTTCATCCCATGACCTAGAATTAATCATTGAAGTTTGCGATCGAGTAGTCATGCTTAATCAAGGCAGGATAGTTGCAGATGGAACTCCCAAGGAAATAATGAGTAATTCAGATTTGATGGAAACTAATGGTTTAGAAGTTCCCCATTCCTTAACTCACTACCATCAAGGAGTAATGAGTAATGAGTAAGAAGTAATGAGTAAGAAGTAAGAAGTAATGAGTAAGAAGTAAGAAGTAATGAGTAATGAGTAATGAGTAATCGTAGAGACGTAGCCCTAAAGGACTTCCTTCGCTCGCAGCTACGTCAGTACAGGAGTTAGGAGTAATATGCCAGAAAATAGTCAAGTTCAAATATCGGAAACAGAAGCTCAAGAATTAATGCGATCGCTGCTACATAAAGAAGGTAGTTGGGTCGAATGGGGGCAAGTTTGCCAAAAGCTACAAAAAGCAGGATACACCACCCAAAGAATTTTTGAAGATACGGGGTTTCAGAATAGTCAGCAAAATCTGGTAATTGTTGCCTCTCAGGTATTCGGTAACTTAGTGCAGGCTAAGGTTGACCCTGAAATTCTTGCCTATTTTAAAGGTCCTCGCAGTGATGTCTTGTATGAGTTTCGTGTCCTTAACCAACAGCAACGGGTGGATGCGAGTTTACTGGCATATGATAAGCGGATTGATATAGATGGGGCGAGTTTGGTATCAAGGGCAATTAAGGATGTTTCCCGCATGTCTCAGTTGCCAGAAGCTTTTACTAAGCATCCTGGAGATTGGGTGGCATACCTGTCTTGGAAACGAGCTAAAGGACAAAAAGATCTACAACAGCGCTCGCGGTTAATCGCCCAAGGATTAAAGTTTGCTCATTCCCCCTCTGCAAGAAAGGCGATCGAAGACCTATTAAGTGACTTTAGCGTCGTTAAGAGTGCCAGTGAACCTCTACTGCCTTTATACCGACTAGAATTAGAAGAACAGTTACCCCGTATTGTTCCCCTGGCTGGCTCTTATCCATTAAATAGGTCAGAGATCACAAAAGTTGAGCCAGTAGAAATTCAGCAGCCTTTTAGCTATATCAAAGCCAATGGCGGAACTTATATTCCGATTCCAGGTTGGCAAGCTGTCCTCAAAGCGAAAGATCCTGTCGGTTATTTGTGTCCTAGTAATATTTTGCCTAAATACTTAGGAGGCAATGTCGAGGAAGTCCTGGTAATCTTAGATCGGGCGATCCAAGATTGGGATATGAACAGTTACTTTGTAGTGGAGATAGAAGGAAAATTAGAACTGCG
>CALLPS010000051.1 GCA_938015355.1 uncultured Pleurocapsa sp. | reverse complement strand
ATGAATGTTCAACGTTGGATTGCCAGAAGAGAACCAAACTGGAAACGTTTGGACGGGTTGTTACAGCAAGCGGAAAAGCAGGGGATTAAATCTCTATCTGCCCAGGAAATTAAGGATTTAGCCAGTCTATATCGTTCTGTTTCCGCAGATTTAGCCAGGGCACGCACTAATAAAGTCGGCAACACTTTAACTCAAGACTTACAAAAGCTAACGGCACGGGGGTATAACCAGATTTATCAGGGTTCCCAACGTCAAGAATGGCAACAGGTTAAAGAGTTTTATCTTTGGGGATTTCCGAAAGTTGTGCAGGAAAATTGGCTTTATATTGCGATCGCCACAGGGATCTTTTGCGTACTGGGGATGATTTCCTGGTGGTATGGCTGGCGCGATCCGACTTTTATTGCGATTACTGTGCCCTACCACATCATTGAAATTGTTGAAGACAAGGGGGAACTATGGATGGGCTCTATTGTGGGAGTTGAACCGTTAGCCTCCAGCAGTATTACGATTAATAATCTCTCAGTTTCCTTTGCGGCGATCGCAGGGGGGATTACCGCAGGATTATATACGACTTATATTATGGCGTTTAATGGTCTATCTATTGGTGCAGTAGCTACCTTGGTGGGCAAAAACAATTTGGCATATCCTTTTTGGGCATTTGTTTTTCCTCATGGATCATTAGAGTTACCTGCGATTTTCCTGGCGGGGGGCGCAGGCTTATTAATCGGCAAAGCGATGATCTTTCCTGGTAAATATAAGCGCATTGATGCTTTAAAACAGAACAGCACTAAGGCAGCACAGTTGTTGTTTGGGATTATTCCGATGTTAATTATTGCAGGGACAATCGAGGGTTTCTTTTCTCCTAGTCCCCTAATTCCCAGTCCGATTAAGTATTTGACGGGAACAGGTTTATTTTGTTTATTGATGTTATATTGCTCTCGACGGAAAGAAATTCAGGGTTAGAGACACAGCATGCTGTGTCTGTACAGGAGTTGGTGTGATTAATCAGGGTTATTGGAAGTTTTTTATCGGTCTGGCGATCGCTTTAAGTTGGCAGTCGTCAATGGGCGCGCAAGTTAAAACAGATACTTCTGCTTCTTTGAATAGTATTCGAGAGGGAATGTCATCGGAATGGGAGAATCCCCGCTTGATTCATAGTTTGGCATTGACGACAGCAGTTAACTCGATTAAATTTAGTCCCGATGGTCAATTATTAGCTACCGTGGGCACAAGTCAAATTATGCTCTGGGATGTAGACAAGGGAGAAATACAGCAAGTTTTCCCTGGACACTCTGCTACGGAAATGGGTTTAAAGATTGCCCCTACAGCGATCGCATTTAGTCCTGATAGTCGTTTTTTAGCTACCTCAACCTGGAGTCAGGGATTATTAAGTCCCGATCAGGCAATCATAGTCAGAGAGATAACTACAGGAAAGGAAGTTTTAAGTATTTCCGAGTCAGATGGCTGTCGGCAAATTTTGTTTGATGTCTCAGGAGAAGTGGTTTATGGTGCTTGTGGGTTAGGTGTTACCGCTTGGAGTTTTCCCGAAGGTGAACAGTTATTTAATTTTGCGACTAAATATCCTGTAGAAGCGATCGCTCTTAGCCCAGATGGTAAGATCATGGCAACAGTGGATGCCAATGTCTCAGGAGAACAAAGCCACCAAATCCAGCTATGGACTTTAGCACCCCAGCCAACTTTATTAAGTACTTTAGACGGTCATGCTAATGATATTGCTCAATTGGAATTTACTGCTGATGGGAAAAGATTAGTTAGTAGTAGTTACGATGGCAAGATTAATGTCTGGAATTGGCAACAGGGAACAATTTATCGCAATACTAACAACCTCCATAGCAGTAATGGCATGTTTAGTCTAAGCGCTAATAGTCAACTGATAGCGGGTAATTTTCACTCATCGGGGATGACAAACCTAATTACAGGATTACCCTTAAGAAATGTGATGCAACTATCTCCTAATGAAGAAGCGAGTATGATTGCCTTTAGTCCTCAACATCAATTATTTGCCAGAATTGTGAAATCTCCAGACTCC
Organism: uncultured Pleurocapsa sp.; assembly: GCA_938015355.1. Classification (GTDB taxonomy): domain Bacteria; phylum Cyanobacteriota; class Cyanobacteriia; order Cyanobacteriales; family Xenococcaceae; genus Waterburya. Next base: position 6,036 of record CALLPS010000051.1, on the reverse strand, counting down.
GACAAATTCCTAATTAACCTGTGGCAAGTAGAAAATTCTCAACTAGATAAATAGGCGTTGGTGAATCGATACCGTTTTAGAAATCTAATACTAGTACAAAAATATCTTACGATACTGTTTTAGAAATCTAATACTAGTACAAAAATATCTTACGATACCGTTTTAGAAATCTAATAGTAGTACAAAAATACCTTGCGATACCGTTTTAGATAGAAGTACTCACGTCAGAAACTTTGTTCTTTCATAGTTTTTAGATCTACTGATATTGCTCTTTGATGGAAACCAACAAGATCGCACTGCACCGCTGTGTTTATCTGTGCGACAATTTAGAGTAGCGATCGCACTTTTATTAACAAAATCACAACTCTAGATGGTGCTACCTACTACTTTTACGTGCCATTCGGGGGTATTAAACTCATGAGCTATATGGGTCGCGGTATACCCCCATTTGACTTTAACTATATAAATCCAAATCTGTTACTGCACCCAAACTACTAGAAGAAACTAATTTGGCATATTTACCTAAAACTCCTCTCGGATATTTAGGTGGACGAGCTTCCCATTGACGATGACGTTGAGCTAATTCTTCTTTGTCAACATTCAACTGTAACAATCTTTGTCGGGCATCAATAGTGATACTGTCTCCTTCATTAACCAGGGCAATTGTTCCGCCGACGGCAGCTTCAGGGGCGACGTGTCCCACAACCATGCCATAAGTACCACCAGAAAAACGACCATCGGTAATTAAACCTACTGAGTCACCAAGCCCCGCACCAATAATTGCGGAGGTGGGAGCTAACATTTCTCGCATTCCTGGCCCCCCTTTGGGACCTTCATAACGCACGACGATAATGTCCCCTGCTTGAATTTTGCCGTCGAGTATTGCCGAGAGACATTCTTCCTCGGATTCAAAAACCCTTGCAGGACCAGTAATTACAGGATTTTTTACGCCGCTGATTTTTGCTACTGAACCTTCACTAGCGAGGTTTCCTTTAAGAATCGCGAGGTGTCCTTCTGCATACACAGGATTATCCCACTGTCGAATCACGTCCTGATCTGCGGGAGGCTTTTCAGGAATATCTGCTAAAGTTTCGGCGATAGTTTTTCCTGTAACAGTTAAAGCATCTCCATGGAGCAAATCATGTGCCAAAAGCATCTTCATTACTTGCGGAATACCCCCCGCACGATGTAGATCAACGGTGACGTATTTACCTGATGGCTTGAGGTTGCAAATTACGGGGACTCGCTTACGAATCGTCTCGAAATCATCGAGAGTGAGTTCCACTTCCATGGTATTAGCGATCGCCAGAAGATGCAAGACGGAGTTTGTTGAACCCCCCACAGCCATAATCACTGTAATCGCATTTTCAAAGGCTTGACGAGTTAAAATTTGACTAGGCAATATCTGTTGCTTAATTGCCTCGACTAGAGCGAAAGCAGACTTTTCCGTACTTTCGGCTTTTTCTTCATCTTCTGCTGCCATAGTGGAGGAGTAGGGCAAACTCATTCCCATGGCTTCAAATGCCGAAGACATAGTATTGGCAGTAAACATCCCGCCACATGAACCCGCCCCAGGACAGGCTTTGTGTTCGATCGCATTTAACTCTTCCTGATCGATTTTCCCCGCGCTAAATTTACCCACAGCTTCAAAAGCACTGACCACAGTCAAGTCTTCGCCGTTGTGTTTCCCTGGCTTAATCGTGCCACCATAAACAAAGATAGCAGGAATATTCATCCGTGCGATCGCCAATACTGCCCCAGGCATATTTTTATCGCAACCACCAATTGCCAGCACTGCATCCATGCTTTGTCCGTTACAGGCGGTTTCAATCGAGTCGGCAATCACATCACGGGATACTAAAGAATATTTCATCCCTTCCGTGCCCATAGAAATCCCATCACTAATGGTAATTGTGCCGAACATCTGCGGCATCGCCCCCGCATCTTTTAATGCCGATTCTGCTCGTAGTGCTAGGGTATTAATTCCCATATTACAGGGAGTGATCGTACTATAGCCATTAGCTAAACCGACTATCGGCTTATTAAAATCATTATCCCCAAAACCCACCGCCCGTAACATGGCACGGTTGGGCGATCTCTGGTTGCCCTGGGTTACTTCTTTGCTTCTTCGATTGTCAGACATCAATTACATCTCCTTTTGATAGCCAATAGCTTTAACCTGTCAGCTATAAGCCATTTAACTTAAAGCTAAAAGCTGAAAACTATGAGCCACAGTTAAAAATCTATCTAAACGTACCATACCTAAATTCTTGCTGGGATGGCGATCAAATTTACCCATTCGGGCTATAGATTTTATCTATGTAATTAGAATTTAGCGATCGCAAATTATCGAGTACACTGCAAAATATCTATTTAGATCAGATCTAGTTAAAATTTAGTTAACTTTCTCAAACTAGATCCAGATTGTTGTGCCATTCTACTGATCTTGTTGCATAATGGTACTCGGCACTATGGATAGGGCTAAAATAGAATGAATAAAACATCAAGCACTATATATAGTACCATGCCGCTATATCTTCAACTCGACTTCTATAATGAAATTATCTTCTGTCACACAAGCAGAACAAGTGAAAGATCTTCTCTTAACTGAATTGCAAGTACATCAAACCCCGATGAGTTTACAAGAACTAGGGTTGACCTTGGGTAGAACAACTGGATCTTCTAAGTTATCCCATCGTACTCTCAAAGAGGCTGCTTGGGGATTAGTCGAAGAAGGCAAAGCGAAGTTTAATGCTACTTGGGATTTAGAAATTTTATAACTTACTTTAGTAACACAGCTAAATGATTATTTAAGGCTTACTATCTAAATGGGAGTAGGTCTTTTTTAACGTCAAATGATGTCAAACTTTAGTGGATGATTGCTTATTACTATGTCGAAAAGACAACAAAGGCAGTATAACCCCTTTGGCAATCAGGGGGATAAACCAGGAGACAATCGCCAATCTTTTCAGGTCGATCGCGATCGTATTCTTTATTCTTCCGCATTTCGCCGTTTGGCACAGATTACCCAAGTCTTAACAGCACAGGAAGGACATGTATTTCACAATCGTTTAACCCATACTTTAAAAGTCGCTCAGGTGGCACGGAGATTAGCCGAAAGACTAGTAGGAGAACAACCAGAAGTAGCCAAGGCAATCGGTGGCGTAGATCCAGATGTCGTGGAAGCTGCTGCATTAGCTCATGATTTGGGACATCCTCCCTTCGGTCATACAGCGGAGGAGGAATTAGATATTTGTGCCAGAAAAGCAGGATTAGCGGACGGTTTTGAGGGAAATGCACAATCTTTTCGCATTTTAACCAGATTAGCTATCCATCGCCTTGATTATTACGGTCTTAATTTAACCAGAGCCACTTTAAATGCCGTCTTAAAATATCCTTGGTTGCGATCGCCAGATTCCACTTCCAAGAGACATCGCAAGTATTCTATTTATAATTTAGACCATGCTGCTTTTGAATTTGCTCGACCAGGAGGAGATGATTCTCAGACGATTGAAGCGAGTATCATGGATTTCGCTGATGATATTACCTATAGTGTTCATGATTTAGAAGACTTTTACCTGGCGGGGTTAATTCCTTTAGAGTTATTGGCAACGGATTGGGATGAACTTGACCGCTTTATTAACGAATGGTTGCGGGTATCTCCTAATAATGCGGTGGCGAAAGTAGTTAGAGCTAATCCTCACCGTTTCCAGAATTTTCTGGATGCTACCTATAATCTTCGGGGACAGTATCCCCCAGGATCTTTTGAACAAAAAGCTCAAATCAAGCGTATTAGCTCGCAACTGATCCAAAGCTACGTCCAATCTGTCGAGTTATCTACGGAATATGGCGATCGCGGTTATTTGAAATATAATCGTAATCGAGAAGAAGAGCTTAAGTTTCTGCAACGCATTGTCTGGTCTTATGTGATCTCTAATCCTCGTCTGGCGACTCAAAGATATGGACAAAAAAGAATTATTAAAACTCTGTTTGAGATTTATCTTCAGGCAATTAGAGAGCGGGATCTCAGTTTTATTCCCCCTCGTTTTGTGCGAGAATTCCTCGAAATTGAAAATAAATTAGACAACACCAACCAGTTAAGCCAAGAACAAACTCGCATGGCGGTGGATATAGTGGCAGGATTAAGCGAAGCAGAAGCCGTAATTCAGTACCGCCGTCTGATCGGCATTAGCCAAGGTTCTTTTCTCGATAGCTGGAATTGATTTGCACTGGTAATAACGGGGCTTCGCCCCAGCTATAAGCCTTAAGCTTTAAGCTCTAAGCTGCAATCAGACAAGGTATAGCAGTCGAAGTAAAGGTTGGGACGATAAGATCAATCATCTCGCGCAGAGACGCAAAGCCGCAGAGAGATTAAGATATGTCCTAAGCTATTATTTGATCGCTATATTATACTAAATCCTATTCTCCAAACTCACTTTTAAATTGAAATTGCCAAGCTCAGTAGGCTTCTTGCACGAAGTCTATGGAACTATTGCCGTTATAAATATGTAGAGGCAAACTAAATGTATTGATTGCCTATACGTTTATAATGAAGAGTCAGAAAAGAGATACATCAAAAGCTCGAATAGAATCGGTAGTTGCGGACAGAGCCAGTATTATAAATACTTTAATCGATAAAGTACGTTGTATCCAAGATATCAGTACAGTTTTTAAGGAGATTAGCGAAGAACTACGTCAGATACTAAAAAGCGATCGCTTGTTAATATATCAATTTAATCCTGACTGGAGTGGTCGAGTAGTAGCGGAATCGGTTGGGAAAGATTGGATTCCCTTACTACTAGAGCTAGATAGTCGTGTTACAAATGAGGCGCAAGCAGAGCAAGAAGATATTGTCGTGCTAGATGATTATCTTCAAAAAACCCAGGGGGGAAGATATCTCTTCGGTCAAAAATTCTCAGTTGCGAATGATATCTATGGTCAAGGATTTTCTGATTGCTACCTTGAAACTCTAGAAAAATATCAAGCCAAAGCTTATATCATCGTGCCCATTTTTCAAGGAGAAAAACTCTGGGGATTACTTAGCACTTATCAAAATGATAGGGTACGAGTTTGGCAAGATTCAGAAACCAACCTCATGATGCTAATGGCTAATCAATTAGGGATAGCAATACAACAATGGGAATATGCCGAGCAGCTCAAACAAGAAACTCAATCCAAAGAAATAGCAGAGAAACAATCAAATACTCTTGCTCATATCCTTTATCGGATAAGTCGTGTCTACGATCTTGATGAAATCTTGCAGATAATCACCCAAGAGTTGCGTCATGTTTTGCAAAGCGATCGCTTTGTGGTGTATAAATTTAATTCAGACTGGAGTGGTCAAGTAGTCACCGAATCTGTAGGAAGTGGTTGGAGTTCTTTGTTAACCCAGCAAGAAAACAATGAATTTCCCCTGGAAGAGCGCGTGCTCATGGATCACGATACTATCGAGAACTGGTCGACCCAAGAATATGAGGGGATTTGGGAAGCTGATAGTTATTTCCAGGAAACTGAAGGAGGAAGATATGCTTATGGAAAAAAATTCTCAGCCGTCAATGATATTTACACTCAAGGCTTTCCCGATTGTTACATTCAGGCTCTAGAAAGATATCAAGCTAAAGCTTATATCATCGTGCCAATTTTTCAAGGAGAAGAACTTTGGGGATTGCTTGGCACCTATCAAAATGATGGCGTGCGAGTCTGGCAAGATTCAGAAATCGACTTAATGGTACAGGTTGCTAACCAATCAGCTATCGCCCTACAGCAAGCAGAATATTTGGAGCAGCTCAAACAACAAACTAAATTAGCCGTATCCGCTGCGGAACGAGCCAAAACCATAGCTCACATCCTTTATCAAATACGTCATTCCTACGATATTGATGAAATCTTCAGGATAATTACCCAAGAGATACGTCGAGTATTACAAAGCGATCGCTCTTTAATATATCAATTTAATTTGGACTGGAGTGGTCAAATAGTCGCCGAATCTGTAGGAAATGGTTGGATTTCATTGTTAAGCAGGCAAAATAATAATGA
>CALLPS010000050.1 GCA_938015355.1 uncultured Pleurocapsa sp. | reverse complement strand
TCCTTCTGGCTCAACTCCTTGGGCATCGCTACGGCTATCTAAAGAAGCAACTGTTCCGTTAGAATTAAATAATTCAGGTACTTGTTTGGCGGTAATTTTAGCTAATTCGGCACCACTATCGAATATTAAGTTACCTTGACTATCACGAATACTAAAAGAACGTCCGCCATAGGATACTAGACGATCAAAATCCCCATCATCATCAAGATCTCCATCGATGGTAGACACTTTTAAACGTCCAATCTGGCGATCGCTTTGCAATGCTTTTGCTTGAGGAAAGACAGTCGGATCTAGTTTTAGATCCTTAACTCTTTGATCTTCATCACGAGCATCACCTTCGTTAGCTGTGACATAATAAGTGGCACCATCCACTTCATACGCCGCAATGCTATCAGGCTGATACAGTCCCCATACGGGATAATTACGAATACGGATGGCATGATCTTGATCGCTAGGATCTAAGCCATTAGCTTTTAAGCTGTAATCTTTTAAACCCAGACCGTGAATATTTGTAACTGTTTCTGTTTCCAGATCGATAACGGCGATCGCATTATTTTCTTGTAAACTGACAAAAGCCTGACTACCATTGGGACTAACTGTAATATATTCAGGTTCGACATCATTAGCAAAGCTTTCCTCGGGAAAAATTCTTATTCCCCTGCCTCGCAACTCTTCTTCCCGTCCGTTATATTCCTGGAAGTCAGCAGTAGTTATGGTCGCATTTTTCACTCCAGCAGCAATATCGATAATGCTAATTGAGCCTTCAGGATTATGATTCGGATCGTCTTGATCTATTTCCCCTTCGTTAGCCACTAAAACCTTTGTCCCATCAGGAGTAAATGTCACCATGTCGGGAGATGCTCCCACTGTAATTTGATCGAGAATCTGACCACTAGTATCGAAAAAAACAATACTACCTAAATCTTGATTAGACTCCCCCTCAATTGCAGCAGCAAGTAAACCATCTTGGACGGCAATACTATTGAGCTTACCACCAAGATCTTGAACCTCAAGAGCCGAAGTAAAAGTAGGATTGGTCGGGTCGCTAATATCCACAATATCGATAGTTTTATTAGCATTATTAGTGACAAATAAATTTTGACCTTCAACATCATAAGCACTAATTTCCGCCCCCCCTCCATCAAATATCCCCGAATCGTAGCGTCCAATTGCAGTTAATTCGACAGTATGACCGATAGAAGTATGAAATAGAGCAATCAATGCTAAGTTAAAAACCTGAGCAATTCTCAAACTCCTCGAATATGGCATTTTTCCTTTTACTTTTATTTCAACATCTACCAAGATGTAACTCACTTTTCCCAAGGATAGGTTTTTAATCAAGAGATGAGTTCACGTTCACACTTAAATTACGTATAAAAAGAGCACATAATTATGTTCAGATATACTCAAAGTGGCTAAACAATCCCCAAGTCCCCTAAACTAGTAAATTTTGTACTTATATAACTCACATTATTCAGGAATCTGGCTCATGGTTGCCAAATCGAGAACTTTGGCTAACTGAGCTTCATTCATCAAATTTTCCTCCAAAACGATCGCTCTAATAGATTTTCCTGTCTCTAAAGATTTTTTCGCCACGTCTGCCGCCTTTAGATAACCAATATGAGTATTAAGCGCCGTAACCAAAGCTAGACTGCCCTCGGCATAAGCCAAACAGCGATCGCGTCGGGGAGTAATGCCAGCTAAACAACGTTGCGCCAGACTATCAATCGTATTGCCGAGAATTTCGATACTATGGATTAAATCATAGGCAATCAGGGGCATCATTACGTTTAATTCCAATTGTCCTGCTTGTGCCGCAAAAGCGATCGCCGTATCATAACCCATCACCTGAAAGCAAACCATAGAAGTCATTTCTGCCATGACAGGATTATATTTCCCTGGCATAATTGATGATCCTGGTTGAACTGCGGGGAGCTGGATCTCTTTAAATCCTGTTTGGGGGCCAGAATCCATGAGGCGTAAATCATGGGAAATTTTGACCAAATCTTGCGCTAGATTGCGTAAACTACCAGAAACGTTAACAAAGGGGCTCATACTCTGCATTGCTGCCATTAAAGATGGTGCAGGCTGTAAAGGCTGATTAATAAATTCCCCGAGTAATGCTGCAACTCGATGACGATAGTTGGGATGAGTATTTAATCCCGTCCCCGTGGCACTCCCTCCTAAACCTAGTTGATGGAGATCGGTAGCGGCGGTTTTAATTCTTTGTAAATGATCCTTGAGGATTTGCGACCAAGCTTTAAACCCATCTCCCAGACGGACAGGGACAGCATCTTGCATATGGGTGCGACCAGATTTAACAATATCTTGAAACTCCTCGGCTTTTTGCTCCATTTCGGCGATCGCTTTTTCTAAGGCAGGATACAAGGTACGATCTAAAGCGAGTAATGAGCCAACCCGAATGGCAGTGGGAATGACATCATTAGTAGACTGACCATAGTTTACATGGTCATTAGGACTAACTCTTTTGTAATTGCCCTTTTCTTCTCCCAGAATTTCCAAAGAGCGATTTGCTAACACTTCGTTAACATTCATATGATGGGAAGTACCCGCCCCAGCCTGATAGACATCAACCACAAACTGATCTCGCAATTTCCCCTTTAAGATTTCGTCCGCAGCTTGCACAATTGTCTGACTAATTTCTGGTTCAATACAGTCTAATTCCCCATTGGCGATCGCTGTTGCTTTTTTAATTAAAAGACAAGCATCAACATAGGTTGTCAAGGGTTTAATACCACTAATAGGAAAGTTCTCTGTCGCCCGCAAAGTTTGAATTCCATAATAAACATGGTTGGGTATTTCTTTTGACCCCATAGAGTCTTTTTCGATACGGTAATTATTGCTCATCTCAAATTTTTGTAGCCTGCTACAGGTAATTCTCTGCCAAAATTCAAGATACTATAATACGTAAGCATGTGAATTAAAAATTAGATTGCTGCGAATCCTGGATCAGGATCTATAATTTTCTTGTGTAGAAGTTTTACAACTTGTTAAATGTCGCTAGATAAAACATTTCTTCCGAAAGGTCAGAAAAATGTACCTGGAATTATTGGAGGAACAGGAACTTTAGCAGCTATTGAATTTGAAACCAAACTATTAAGGTTAGGTAATGCCAGAGGTGCATGTTCTGATCAGGAACATATACTTTGGATATTGATTAACGCCACCGCAATTCCTGATAGAACAAAGAGTCTATTAGGCGAAGTTGAAGACTGCACCAATTATTATGTTCAATACTCTAGAATTCTTCAAGAAGCGGGAGCAGACTTTATCGTTACTACATGTAATACTGCTCATGCTTTTCATGATACTGTCCAAAAACAAATTTCAATTCCGTGGATTAATTTGATTGAAATAACAGTGAATTATATTCAAAGCCGATTTCCTGAGAAAAATAAAATAGGTATACTTGCTACAAATGGAACACTACAATCTAAGCTTTATGAAAACATGTTATCGAACATTGGTTTTCAATGTATATATCCAGCGGTAGATAGTGATATTCAAAAAATTGTGATGGATTCAATTTATGATAGCGAATTCGGAGTAAAGGCTACAGGAGAGACAGTATCGCAAAATGCCATAAAGGGGTTCCAAGAGGCTGCTAGGTGGCTACAGGCTCAAGGAGCAGAATTGTTGATTGCTGGATGTACAGAGATATCCGTCGGCTTAAAGTGTTCTGGTAAATTAGATTTTATTTGGATTGATACTTTAGATGTTTTAGCCGAAGAGACACATAATCTAGCCTATTCAGATTTACTCTATTCTAGAGTGGCAAAATAGACTGGAGTTCTCCCGAAATCTTCAGTAGGCTGACAAGAGGAAACAAACGAAAGCTTAAAAACATCAATGCTCAGAAGAAAGCCAGTGTACCAAGCCAATCAAGAAGTTGTCCTGGAGTGCATCCATCAAAAATGTCCTAGCTGTGATCAGACTTATCTCAGTATCTCTAACAGACCCAGATCGAATCGCGAAACTCTTGGATTCTCAAGAACAAGTAATACTAGCTATTGATGGACTTCAACCTCTCGGGAGTTATCCACGCTAGAATTTCTGAAGATAATCACGATAGTTTTTAAGTTATGTTTTTAACTGAGTTAGCACCAGCATTACAAAAATTGATTCAACAGCCCATAGCTTTTGCCAGTGGTTTTGTTTCTGGAGCATTACGTCTCGACCTCAATCAAGAACCTTTATCCCAGTGGCTAGAAAAACAGGGATACCATTCCTCTAATAGTACAGTAACTTCCAATAATAGCGATCGCCCCCAATCAATCAAAATCGATTAGTTTACGCGTAAAGATTTAGAGGTGAGGAGTTAGATAATCTAGATAATCTAGATTATCTTATGGGGATTTTTTTCGGTTACTTTTGGGGGGAGTACGATGATCTCCAAAGTATTTCTCACTGCGATAACGTAACCATATTCTTAACTGTTGTGGAATTTGTTCTTTTTGTTCTTTCGTTAGAGTGTTGTAAAGAGTCAATGCTTTTTCTCTCTCTCCGCGACAGGCTGCATTGTTGTGAGCATCCCAATAACTACGAGCCACCCTAATTCGCCGACATACTTCTTTAACCAATTCCTTTCCCTGAAACTCACGATTTTTCCGTTTCTTCGCAACCATTAGAGCTAATTTTTGGATTATTCATGGAATGATTTTATTCTAAATTATCTAAACAATAAAAATAGATAAATATCGCATTACGGATTTAGCTTAGGACATTCAGCTTGAGAGTGTGAATTTATCCTTCATCCTTTATCCTTCATCCTTCATCCTTACTCCTCAGTATTAGAGACTGGGGAGTTTTTTTGATCGCAATCAGATAAATTAAACAGTAATATTACAATTACATTAACAATTATATTATTTAAAGTGGCGATCGCAATCAAGTCTAGATATCGATATATTGGTACATTTATAGTAGGAATTATGCTCTTTATTCTGATAAAGCCCGTAATTGCTCAAGTCCCTGAAGCCAAAGAAATAGCAAGTATACGTACTCTCTGGTTAATCATAGCGGGGTGCCTAGTATTTTTTATGAATGCGGGGTTTGCCATGTTAGAAGCAGGTTTATGCCAAAGTCGAAATGCGACTAATGTACTGGCTAAAAACCTAATTGTCTTCTGTGTCTCAATCCTGGCTTTTTGGATACTGGGTTTTGGATTAATGTTTGGTGACGGTAACTCTTGGATTGGGTTAACGGGGTTTTTCTTCAAAGCTTTTGATCCGCCGTTACAGGATAGTTTTAACCTTGGTTTTGCTAGCCTAGACCTACTTTATCCAGAACAACCTTGGATGGTAGTATTCTTTTTTCAGTTAGTTTTCGCTGGTACTACTGCTACTATTGTTTCGGGGGCGATGGCAGAAAGAGTTAAATTTTGGGCTTTTTTCTGGTTTAGTTTCTTGCTAGTTGCGATCGCCTATCCTCTAACTGGTCGTTGGATTTGGAACCCCGATGGTTGGCTGATAAACAACTTCAACTTTATCGATTTTGCTGGCTCAACGGTGGTACATTCCGTTGGGGGGATGGCGGGACTAGTGGGGGCAATTCTGGTTGGTCCCCGTCGAGGATGGCAAGGCTATAATCCTGATCAAGTGAGAGGCAATCGGTTTTCTGCTTCTTCTCAAGCTTTTGGCTACTACAATTTGTCCTTATCTACTTTGGGCTGTTTAATTCTCTGGCTGGGTTGGCTAGGATTCAATGGCGGTTCAGCTATTTCTGTCGCTGACGCACCCCATGTGATTGCTACTACGATGCTATCTGGAGCATCTGGAGGCATTTTTGTACTGCTGCTACGGGGGTTGCGGAGTCAAAAGCTCAGACTGCCTCTGGTAATTAACGGTATCTTGGGCGGATTAGTAAGTATCACTGCGTCTTCGGTCTATGTCAGTTTAGCCGTGGCAGTACTGATTGGTGCTGTTGGTAGCCTCTGGATTATTATTATTGAACGATTATTAGCAAAACTACTTATTGACGACCCTGTTGGGGCAATTCCTGTTCATCTTGGTTGTGGTATTTGGGGAACTCTAGCGGCAGGTTTATTTGTAAATCAGTTTCCTCCCTACATTGATGCTCCTGTAATTCGTCTAGAGCAGATATTTGCCCAGACTGTCGGTATTTTGGCGATTAATAGCACAATTTTAATCTTAAGTTTCGGCTTTTGGTTGGCAGTAGGGTTAACAATTTATGCGATCGAATCAGTTAACAACAAATTAAAACCGAGGAACTCTCAGAGGATTGATGATTATGAGGTTAATGAGAAATACCAAGGTTTATACAGGTACTTTCACTATGCTAGGACGGGAATTAGGGTATCGAAGCAAGAAGAAGCTCAAGGAAGCGATGGAACTTTCTCTTGATGTTGAGATTTAAGTGAGGGGATTTTAAGAAAAATCAATCTGTAAAATTGATAAATCGTCCTCAAATTGAAAATTAGGATGCCAGGTTCTAACGTATTGCAATAATCGCTGTAAGTCCCTTTCTGGAGTTTGCTGATATTTCTTCAGTAAATTGATTAAGCGATCTAATCCCCAATGAGAATTAGTTTGGGGTTCCACCTCGTAAATTCCATCACTAAATACATACAAGCTCGAATTAGCTGCAATCTGGCAAGAAGCATTGACATATTTAATATCGGGAAACATCCCGACGGGAACACCTGGAGTTTTTAGGCGTTGCTCGACGTTGCTACTCGTTGGCTCCAAGAGAATTGCAGGAGGATGTCCTGCGCTAGAATAGGTAAGACTACGGTTTTTCTGGTCATAAACCCCATACCAAATCGTAAAGTACTTATCATTGCGATCGCTCATCTGAAAAGTCTGGTTTAGTCCGTGCAACACAGTATTGGGTTGATAATAATCTACGTTATATAGCCCGCGAGAACGCAAAAGATTAATTACTGCCAACGAAGGTAAACTTGCCCGTAAACCATGCCCAGAAACGTCTAATAAGTAAAAAACTAAATGACGATCATCTAACCAAAAATAGTCAAAACTATCTCCCCCTAGTTGTCGAGAAGGAATAAAGCAGGCATTGATACTTAATGATGGATGTTGCAGGGGTTCAGGCAAAATTGTGCTGACATATTCGGCGGCTTCTGCTAATTCTGCTTCGAGTAACTGCTTTTGGTTTTGTAGATCTTTACTGAGTTGGTGCAAGCGTAATCCAGCCCTGACTCTGGCTTGCAATTCGTTCATTTCGATGGGCTTACATAAAAAATCGTCGGCACCAGCATCTAAGCCCTTAACTCGATCTTCTATAGAATCTAAAGAAGTTAACAGAATAAAAAAAGTGGTGGATAACTCAGGAGTAGATTTAATCTGGCAACAGACTTCTAATCCATTTTTACGAGGCATAATCCAGTCACAGATGATTAAAGCAGGGCGAATTGTTTTGGCTTTGATTAGCCCCTCTTCTCCATCACTTGCTAAGGTGATATCATAGCCCTGCATAACTAAAGTTCTCTCTAATAGCAGTTGAGTTGTGGAGTCATCGTCAATGATCAGGATTTGAGCCATAGTAGGTTGATAGTTTTTTATCTGATGACCGCAGGTTATAGCAATCTCCGCTGAAACCTCGACGAAGTAACACCTGAGTAGAAAGCTAAGGCTGCTTACCTAGATGAAACTATGAAGATATCAATTAACAATCATCATACAGTTGAGCATACTAAAAAAAAGGGAAAATATAAGTGGTATTAAAAATCACATGACCAAAAGTCATTTAAAACCATAGTCAATAGTTAACCTAAAGCAAATAGCGTAGCAGTATTTTTGCCTGTTATGTCTGATCGAGGCGTAAAACAAGTTGGAAGTCCTACGAAGTATTGAAATTGAAGTTCCCAGTGATTTGAAAGCATTAGATAATGTGCTACTTAAATTCAATCAAATTTATCAAAATTATATTCCCCGTCGAGACTGGCTTCAGTGCAGATTAGCTTTAGCAGAGGGGTTTACTAATGCGGTGCGTCACGCCCATAAAAACTTACCTCCAGAAATTCCTGTTCGGATCGAAGTGCGGTTAAAAGAAACAGCAATGGAGATTAAAATTTGGGATTACGGTTCCGCTTTTGATCTACATCAATTTATGATACAAACTGCTCAAAAAAACGCTAATTGGTTAGCTAGTGGTCGTGGTCTTCCTATTTTAAATAAGATTTCTAATTACCTAGATTACTATCGTACTGAACAGCAGCAAAATTGCTTAGTGATTATTAAAGAATTTTCTGATCACTCATCATAAATGATTACTAAAATATACTTTGAAAGTATAAAAGTATATATTTGATTTTTTGCGATCGCAGTCGGTGTCATCAATGATTTACTCAATAGCTTCCACTATTGAACTTGATCAAAACCGCTATAATAGTAATTTTCAATGACTCAACCCAAAGAAGAAATAACTATAGCTGTAGTGGGAGATGTTCATGATTTATGGGAACATGAAGATCAAATTGCTCTAGAACATCTTGGGGTAGACTTGGTTCTATTTGTGGGGGATTTCGGCAACGAAGCAGTAGAAGTTGTTCGTGACATTGCCGCAGTCAACCTGCCCAAGGCTGTCATTATGGGCAATCATGATGCCTGGTATAGTGCATCTTCTTGGGGTAGACAAAAAGCACCTTACGATCATGCCACCGAAGATCGGGTACAGCAGCAGTTAGATTTACTAGGGGAAACCCATGTCGGGTTTGATAAATTAGACTTTCCTCAGTTTGCCTTATCCGTTGTTGGTAGTCGTCCTTTTAGCTGGGGAGGCTCTACTTGGAGAAATAATCAGTTTTATCGCGATCGCTATGGCATCAAAAGCTTTACTGAATCTACTCAGCAAATAGTTGATTCCGCCCATGATGCAGCCCATGAAACTCTGATTTTTATCTCTCATAATGGTCCCTATGGCTTAGGAAGCAAGACAGAATCTATCTGTGGTCGAGACTGGAAAATAGAAGGGGGTGACTATGGCGATCCTGACTTAACAGAGGCGATCGCTCAAGTACAAAATTCGGGTAAATCAATTCCCCTGGTCACTTTTGGACATATGCACCATGAGTTGAAAATTCCTCTCGGTAAACGTCGCCAACTAGTTGAGAAGAGAGAACAAACAGTTTATCTTAATGCAGCCTGCGTGCCACGTATTATTAAAAGTCCTCAGGGGTCAAAACGCAGTTTCTCTTTGGTAACTCTAAGTCAGGGAATAGTTCAAGAAATTTCTATGATTTGGCTATCTCCAGATTTTACGATTCAATCAGATGAAGTTATTTATCAGGCTTAGGTTTATTTTCAAGACAAGTTTACTATCAGAACTTTCTAATAACTACTGTCCCCTAGCTTTGACTCAGACTCCAAATTTCGCTCCATATCTTCTCCTTCTTGTATCGGCACAGTTTCTAAATCTCCTGTAACAGCCTCTCCTTCGTTTATTGGCACAGCTTCAAAAGATACTTTTGCTTCCAGCCATGCTGTTAGCAGATCGGGGAGATTTCTTTTTAGCCAAAAAATAGCAGCCATACGGGCGACAGGTTTGATGTATCCTACCAAAACCTTCATTATTTTGTTTAAAGGAGGATTGTTTAATTTATGATTAGCATAGTTAATGGAACCGACATCAATTAAGCTATCAACAATTAGTTTTAAGGCGATCTCTTCTCGTTCTACTATTTGCTGTAATAACAAGGTAACATCCCGCATTCGCTCCTGTTTTTTTAGTTCTTCAGCAGAGATAGGTTTTACTTTAAGGGATTCTTCAGAATAGGTAAGCATTTAAAATATTTAATATTTAGATTTAATAGATTCAGAGATATTTCTCTTCCCATCTTATGGCTCTTTTCTCTCTGAGACTATAACCGATGGCACATAAATCCAAACTTTATCCTAAATTTGAGCAATAACTATTTATTTTGGGGAAAATCGATAGGTACTTGAATATATTTACCTGTCTCTTCTACAAACTGATTAAAATTACTTTGGGCTTTTGCTATAAGCTTGCCGTTGACATATACTTGCCGTGTCGGATAATTCTCTAACAATTCAATTAAAGAAATTACATTGTCATCGCTGGCGGAAGCTATCAAAGCACCTCTTAAGGCTGTAACGTTAGCTCTTTCTGATTTGGAACCCACAACACTACTCGTTTGAGATAAAACATATTCTCCTGGTGCAGTATTAAATAAGTCATATACTAGTTTCGTATTTGCAGGGAATTCTTGCTTTAAGATCCAACGCATCATTAAAGGATTTTGCTTGCCAAAATTTAGCAAAAACTCTAAAGAAGGGGATATTTCTCCTTCTCTAGCAAAAACTTGTAATTCCTCTAGGGAGACAGATTGGGTAGCTCCCCCATAGGTAAAAATAATTTCTTCAGCAGCTTCTACTCGATTAGGGACAAAGAAAACAGCTACACTAGCAACCAAGACAGCAATTCCATGTTTCTGAAACCACCTGCCTATTTTGGGTTCTCCCATAGTGTGCTCCTTCTATGTAATGTCTTATTAATATTCTAGAGTACGTGTCTTGTCTTTAAATTATGCACTTGTTAATTGTTTACCATTTAATTTTTGTTGATTTTTTGTTCAACTAAATGGTATCATAGTACTAGTTGAATCAGAGAGCTACTAATGAAACAGCATTATATTTTAAATCTCAACCCCCAAGCTAGTTCGGATTGGGATCGTTGTGTCTTAAGAAATCCGATTACTGGAGAACGACCTGATTTGACCACAGAAATAGCCGAGGCGGTCAAGAATCAAGCGGGGTCATATTTGATTAAAGTAACCTTGCAGGTAGAAATTTTGGAGCAAAGCATCGCTCCTCAGAACACGAAAGTTGAATTACCAAAAGAGAGTGAACTACTGCCAACGCAAGAGGATGCAGTATTCTCTCAAAGTCTGATAAAATTTTGATCTCTATCTTTGATCTCTTCAGCATCAAGATCAGCTAGCTAGTAAATGTAGATCTACATTTAGTTTAAATAGTTTAAAGCCTCTGACTTAAAGCTCATCGACAGTTTCCACCGCTTCTGGACTAGAAGTTTCTGACTGCTGCTGTTCTAAAAGTCTTTCTTGCTGTAGGCGTTTAAAATCCGATGCTGAGTTATTTATTTGACCGCGAGATTCTTCTTCAAACTCCGCGGCACTACGCCCGCCCAATTGTTGAGAGCGATGAATTAAATCTAATGGATTCAAGCCTCCTGGGGCATCTCCATAAAGACTATCTTTTTCGTTAGACTGATAACCTTGATCGTCAACTTGAGCAAAAGTTGATGAATTAAATCCAGCAAACAATGTTAAAAAAATTCCGATACTGAGACTTAAACCAAGACTACCTGTTTGATTATTCTTAAACATAAGTTACCTCACAATAAAATTAAATGATATTTCAGGGCTATTTTAAGCAAATCGACGGCGTAGTAAAGGTTGAATTGCCAGCAATATTAAAGCATCAAATGCCAATAATACTAAGATAACACTACCAAAACTAAAGTCCAACCAAGAAGTGTTCATGACGATGCTGTTAATTGCCCAATCCCCATGACCATATATATAGCGAATTGGTTCAATCGCATAAGTCAAAGGATTAAGACTAGCAATTACTTGGAGCCATCCCGCCATAAAGCTTAGTGGAGCTAGGGCAGTACTGGCAAATAGTAAGGGGAGGTTGGTCACAAAAATTACCGCAATTAATTCAATATGACCAGGTAAGGCAAATGCTAAACCAAGGCTCAATGCCGTCACTCCCAGAACAATTAAAAAGACGATTAGTGCGATCGCACTTAAGCCAGCAAATCCTGGTAATCCCGCGCCTAAAACAGCGCTGGCAAGAACAATCACGGCGGTTTGGATGAAGCTCAAGGCGATGATATAAACTGTCGAAGCTGCCACAATTGAGTAGCGGGAAGACAAAGGGGCAACTAGTAAACGATTGAGGAAACCAAATTCACGGTCGAACATGACGGGTAATCCTGCATTTAATGCTCCCGAAAAAGCAGTAAAGACAATTACTCCTGGTGCGAGGAATTTAGCGTAACTTAGATCGTCACCAAATAATCCCGATGGTGCCTTGCTAAACAATGCGCCAAAGAGAATCAACCACATAAAAGGCTGAACGATTCCCGCAATTAAGGTTGAAGGACGACGTTGCAATTGGATAAATAGACGTTGAGTCAGAGCTAATGTTTCCTGAATAAAATCACCCAGGGAATTACTTTGCTCTATATTCTGCCGACTGATACTGGGATTTGGGGCTAAAGCCGATTTGATGTTGCTGTTAGAAATAGATTGACTCATTATTATTTACTCTTAAGAAACAAATAGATTTTTTAAGGCTGGGTAAAGGGGAAAGGGAAAGGGGGAAGGGGGAAAGCTAAAAGCTAAAAGCTAAAAGCTAAAAGCTAAGAGCTACGAACCATTGCATTAACAATTTAAAGTTCAATCAACAACGATCAACAACGATCACTTCATTTGTTGTTTCTTCTCTTTTTTGAGATCCCTCGTGCTAGCAGCAGCCATCTGAGCGTCCATAATTGTTTTTCCTGTGGCAGCTAGGTAGACATCATCGAGACTGGGACGAGACTGAGCCAGACTAAAGGTTGGCAGGTTCACTTCTGCCAAACACTGTTCAATTTTACTCAGAGAGCTGTGACCAGATTTGACGATTAAGTTCAAAGAATTACCTTGAACAGTATTGATAATTACTTCTTCCACAAAGGGCAAAGATTCCAAGATGTGTTTCGCTTTCCCTGCTTCCTCCTCTGGGGTAAATTCCCGAATCCGCAACGTAACCCGATCGCCTCCTAGCTTATCTTTTAAATCAGATGGTTTCCCTTCAGCAATCACGATTCCTTGGTCAATAATTGCCAAACGATCTGCTAAAGCATCAATCTCTTCCAGATAATGACTTGTAATTAACACAGTTGTTCCCGCCTCCCGTAACTCTTGCAAAAACTGCCACACTACCATGCGACTTTCAATATCTAATCCAACGGTAGGCTCATCTAAGACCAAGACTTCAGGCTGATGAAGTAATCCTGCTGCGAGGTCTAAACGTTTGCGAATACCTCCAGAATAAGTCCCTGTTTTTTTGTCGGCATATTCCTGTAAGCCTAAAACTGCGACTAATTGTTCAATGCGATCGCCAATAGCCTTTTTCGGTAAATGGTAGAGTGCTGCCTGAAGCCTGAGTAATTCTCTACCCGTCAATACCTTATCAATCGCTACTTCCTGAGCCACGTACCCCAATCTTTGGCGCACCGCTTTTGGCGAAGAAATTCCATTAACCCCGACCACTTCAATTTTTCCTGCATCAGGTTTAGCTAGGGTACATAAACAGCGAATAGTGGTGGTTTTTCCTGCACCATTGGGGCCCAATAAACCGAAAATTTCTCCTGGTTGGACAGTGAAGGAAATATCTTTTACCGCCTGCACCTCACCATAGCTTTTCCGTAAGTTTTCAATTAAAACGGCAGCAGCCATACTATCTATAAAAAAATTTGTCTATATTTTATATATTTATTGTAATAGTTTCCTCTGCGATCGATGTTAAGTGTTTACTAAATTGCCATCTCACAACTAGTAAATAAGATCAAATAAATAAGATCAAACTTGAGTTGTAACAGATTGTGGAATTTCGATACCAGGACTAACACATCGCAAATATTCATCGACAACATCATTACTGGCACCGATCATCTTGATTTGTCCTTGCTCCATCCAAATAGTTTTATGGCAGTTTTTACGAATCAATTCCATCGAGTGAGAAACGAGCAACACGGTAACATGGTCTTGCCAAAACTCTTCCATTTTTTGACTGCACTTATTTTTAAAGCTGACATCTCCCACCGAGAGAACTTCATCCAGGATTAAAATATCTGGTTTGACATCAGTGGCGATCGCAAATCCTAAACGAGCTGTCATCCCTGAAGACAAGCCCTTCACTGGCACGAGAGCATAGTTTTCCAACTCGGCAAATTCTAAGATGTGCTTGGCTCTAGAACGCATTTCTGCCTGAGAATAACCTAACATTACGCCATAAAGAATAATATTATCCATGACAGCTAACTCCATATCAAATCCTGCTCCCAGCTCAATTAAGGGGGCAATTTTGCCTTTGACTCTAACTACACCAGAAGTAGGATTGAGAATACCTGAAATTAGCTTCAGCATGGTGGATTTTCCCGAACCATTCGCACCAATAATGCCAATTTTCTCCCCACGCTCAATGATCAGGTTAATATCATCGAGAACAATTTTCTTAGCTGGTTGACGATATTTGCCTTCTAAGAAGGAAAGTACAGTTCTTTTTAAATCGTAGGAAAACTCTTCTTGAGTCCTCCGCCATAGGGATACACCTTCTAATCTAATGGATTCTTGCATTATTTTATTTGTTTCTTATAATAAGTCCATAAATTGCTTGCGCCAGTGAGAAAAAGCGATCGCTCCGATCACTAAGACGATCAAACCGCTAGCTAAACTATGAATAATTAGTGCCAAATCAGGTAAATCCCCTGACAGAGAAATTTGGCGAATACTTTCAATAATAGGTAGAATTGGGTTAAAAAGTAAGAATTGTCTCACACTTTCAGGAACAATTTCTACAGGATAAAAAATAGGAGAACTAATCCATAATAAAAAGGTTAGTAACTCATAAAAGTAAGATAAGTCACGGAAAAATACATAAAGTGCACTCATTAACATGCCAACACCAGTACAGACTAAGACCAAACCTGTCATTGGCAGCAGCAAAGCAAATGCATTGAGGACACTATGAGAAATAATTAATGTAATTATCACTAATAGAGGGAAAGCACCCATTAATATTTGAAAAACATTAGCTCCAATAGTAGATAGAGGAAAAATGAATAAAGGGAGGCGAATCTTATTAACTATGCCTCCATTTTCGACGACACTAGAAAGTGCTTGCGCCGTAGAAGCAGAAAAGAAATTAATGACAATTAAGCCAGTAAAAGCAGCCAAAACATAATTGAAGGCAGAATTATCATAGTATTGAGCAAAAGTAGCTCCAAAAATAGCTGTATATAAACCAGTCATTACTAGGGGATTCAATAAAGACCAGTAGATACCAAGAAAAGAACCCCGATACCTTCTTTTTAAGTTACGTCTGATTAAAACAACTAATAATTCTCGATACCAAGATAATTCCTGATTTTGCAGATTTTTAGGGAGAGATGTCACCATATAGGATTTTTTGCGAATTTTGCCTACGGGTCGTATTGTAATCAATCATTAGCGAAAAAAATGATAATAAATTTTCGACCTTAAATTACTTTTCTGGGATCAAAAACCTCACTATAGTACAGGTAGCAATATTTCCTAACAGAGCATAGTCAGCAGACTAGACCATTGCCTCGCTTCAAAGAGGGGGGATTTTGCTTTAAACTGTGAGATGGCTCATTATAATTCAGGATAATTTAATCGCAATGGAAATCGGGCAAAAAGTAAAAGTTTGTAGAATCAAAGATAGAGTAAATGGCAGCGTTGCTAGCAAACTTGGCAAAGTTGGTACAGTTAAAGAATACAAAATGACTGACGGTAGTGGAGTGGGAGTCGTTGTTCAATTTGACGATCGCTCTTCCAGTTGGTTTTTTGAAGATGAAATTAAACCCGCAGACTAGTCATAATAAATTACATTCATAACAGACTAAATTTTAAATATGTCCTCGATCGTCACCTTTTTGGGTAAAGGCGGTACGGGTCGCACAATTAATGCGATCGCAACTGCTAAAAAACTAGCTACAGAAGGCAAAAAAGTACTTTTAATGGGGCAAGATTCTAGCCCTGCTTGGGGCATGGCATTAGGGGTAACTCCTCCTACTGAGCCTCAGGAGATTGGTGCTAATTTTGCAGTTATGCAATTAAACTCTGCCATCTTGCTAGAAAATAGCTGGGAAGAAGTTAAGCAACTAGAAGCCCAATACTTGCGATCGCCAATTCTTAAACAAGTATATGGTCAAGAGTTGGGTATTCTACCAGGGATGGATCGAGCTTTAGCTCTCAATGCCATTCGAGAATATTATCAGAGTAAGCAATACGATGTAATTATCTATGATGGCACTGGGGGCATTGACACCCTAAGAATGCTTGGCATGCCCGAAATATTAAGTTGGTATTTCCGCCGTTTCCGCGATATTTTTACCGAATCGGATATTGTGAAAACTTTATCTCCCTTTGTCCAGCCTGTAACCAGTGCAGTCTTAAACACTTCCTGGTCAGCTAATGACATCACAGGAAACACTGACAATCCTGCCACCCAAATGCTAGAGGAGGCAAAAACAGCCTTAAGCAAAGGGGATGTTTTCGCTTATTTGGTTACAACCTCAGACCCGATAGCCGTAGCCACAGCTAAGTATCTTTGGGGTAGCGCCCAACAGGTAGGTTTAGGTGTGGGGGGAGTGTTATTGAATCAAGGAACCTCCACAGACACTATAAATGCTGAATTTGCACCTTTAAAAGTTACATCTCTACCTAAATATGATGATGGTAACTGGCAGCCTCTAATCGATGCCTTGCCGTCGATGGTTAATGGTGTTGATCTCCCTAAAGCAACTGAGTTTGTCATGGCAGAGCGCAAGGTAAAAGTGTTTTTGCCAGGATTTGACAAGAAAGATGTCAAACTGACTCAATATGGTCCAGAAATTACCATCGAAGCGGGAGATCAGCGACGCAATATTACTCTTCCTCCCGCTTGGCGTGGCAGCTCAGTCACAGGAGCAAAATTTCAAAATGGCTACTTAGAAGTAACCGTCGGGTAAATTCAGTCAACAGTCAACAGTGACGCGACTTTAGGAGCTAATCCTTTAGGGCAACAGTCAACAGTACCACAAGGGCATAACATCAACAGTCAACAGCTACTAATAAGCTACTAATAATTTAATTACTTTCTTATTTAATTACTTTCTTACCAATCCAGCAATATCATGTCCGACTCTACAACCAATCCAGAGCAAGCAGATAACTCAGGCAATTCTAAAACCCGTCAATTGTTAGGTATGAAGGGGGCAGCATCAGGGGATACTTCCCTCTGGAAAATCAGGTTGCAGCTCATGAAGCCGATTACCTGGATTCCTTTGATTTGGGGTGTAGTGTGTGGTGCCGCTTCTTCGGGAAACTATACTTGGACAGTCGAGAATTTCCTGCTGTCAGCAGCCTGTATGCTGCTCTCAGGCCCTTTGATGACTGGCTATACCCAAACCGTTAATGAACTGTATGACCGTGAAATTGACGCAATTAACGAACCCTACCGCCCAATTCCTTCTGGTGCCATCTCGCTTCCCCAGGTAAAGGTACAGATTTTTGTTTTATTATTTGCGGGTTTCGCTCTAGCTTATGGTTTAGATGTGGCAGTAGGTCATGATTTTCCCACTATTTTATGTCTGGCATTAGGTGGCTCTTTCATTGCGTACATTTATTCTGCACCACCATTAAAACTCAAGCAAAATGGCTGG
Source organism: uncultured Pleurocapsa sp. (assembly GCA_938015355.1). GTDB lineage: Bacteria > Cyanobacteriota > Cyanobacteriia > Cyanobacteriales > Xenococcaceae > Waterburya. Next base: position 770 of record CALLPS010000050.1, on the reverse strand, counting down.
TTAGGTACTTATGCCTTAGGTTCAAGCTATATTGCCCTTCCTTGGTGGACGGGTCATGCCCTGTTTGGCGATTTGAACTGGACAATCGTTATTTTGACTCTGATTTACAGTTTTGCAGGGTTGGGAATTGCTATTGTTAATGACTTTAAAAGTGTCGAAGGCGATCGCGCGTTGGGTCTAAAGTCCCTCCCCGTAATGTTTGGAGTGACTACTGCTGCTTGGATTTGCGTCATTGCGATCGACGTTTTCCAGATTGGTATCAGTGGCTATTTGGTATCAATCCATGAAAATTTCTACGCCACTATTGTCTTTTTATTGGTTATTCCTCAAATTGTCTTCCAAGATATGTATTTTCTCCGTAATCCATTAGAAAATGATGTCAAATATCAAGCCAGCGCTCAACCATTTTTAGTATTTGGCATGTTGTTTACAGGGATTGCTTTAGGACACGCAGGGATTTGATCCGTCAACTAAAGTGAAATTAGAAAACTTAGCTTTGTAGATCGATTTCAATTAAGCGTTTGAGATATTCACTCTGAGAAAGATGGAGTTGCTTTGCCTTGGCAGTTGCCTGTTGTTTAAGTTCTGGAGAAAGATAAGTTTCCATTTTTTGACATCCATCCCGTTTAGATTTTCTGCCAGAGTTAGAGCGTTTCCCGCCCCAGGTATTGTTAATTTTGCTCATGGTAGAATTGTGTTGCCTCTTACCTGTCTGGACTTTGTGATGATTGTTCCAAACAAGCAAGAGGCTTGAATTTATTCTTCAGGTA
>CALLPS010000049.1 GCA_938015355.1 uncultured Pleurocapsa sp. | reverse complement strand
TAAGATTACCGAATCTGAGTCTGAGAAATTAATGCACATGGAGGACACCCTTCATCAGCGCATTATTGGACAAGAAGACGCGGTTAAAGCTACCTCTCGTGCCATTAGAAGGGCTAGAGTTGGTCTAAAGAATCCCAACCGTCCAATTGCTAGTTTCATCTTCTCTGGCCCTACTGGTGTAGGTAAAACCGAACTTACCAAAGCCCTCGCAACCTACTTCTTTGGTTCAGAAGATGCCATGATCCGTCTGGACATGTCTGAATATATGGAACGCCATACAGTGTCAAAACTGATTGGTTCTCCTCCAGGATATGTGGGCTATAACGAAGGTGGACAGTTAACAGAAGCGGTACGTCGTCGTCCCTATACTGTCGTGCTATTTGATGAGATTGAAAAAGCACACCCTGATATCTTCAACATGCTGTTACAGATTTTGGAAGATGGGCGCTTAACTGATGCCAAAGGTAGAACAGTAGACTTTAAAAATACTCTCTTGATTCTGACTTCTAACATTGGTTCTAAAGTGATTGAAAAAGGTGGCGGTGGACTTGGTTTCGAGTTTGCTGACGACCAAGCAGAAGCGAAATACAATCGAATCCGTTCTTTGGTTAACGAAGAGCTAAAAAGCTACTTCCGTCCCGAATTCCTCAATCGTCTTGATGAAATCATTGTCTTCCGTCAACTGAACAAAGACGAAGTAAAACAAATCAGCGAACTTCTACTGAAAGAAGTGTTCCAACGCTTAACGGAGAAGGAGATTACTCTCGAAGTTACTGAGAAGTTTAAAGAGCGTTTAGTAGATGAAGGGTTTAACCCAGCCTACGGTGCGCGACCATTACGTCGGGCAATTATGCGTTTACTTGAAGATGTCTTAGCGGAAGAAATTCTGTCTGGTCGTCTTGGAGAAGGAGACACCGCAACAGTAGATATTGATGAAGAGAATAAAGTAGCAATCATCCCTCAAAAAGAGAAAGTAGAATTACTTCCTTCTTCGTAATCGATAAGTAACAATTAAATAATTTGCTTCGGTAGAGATGTCAAAGTCTCTACCTTTTTTATTTTATACTCAAACTACTTGAGCGCGTTTATAAAGACATGATTTCTAGAATAATAGTCTTTTTGTTGTTGGTATTTACTGTGTCTCCAATGTTCATAATATATAGTGCAAGCAGATATAATAATGGCAAAAAACTGACTGAACAAGAATACCTAAAACAATTCAAACAATCCAAAGAAGAACTATTAAGCTACCAAGACAGTACGAATTTTCCTCATTCATTAATAGTTACTTTTTTGGGACTATTAATAGTAGTTGGTGGTTATGAATTCGTTGTTTTTATTGTTCAAATATTAATTACTTCTAAAAGTAGCAGTAAATTACAACGAGACTTCCCATCGATTTGGGTTTACCACAAGGGCACAATGTAAAGCCTACTCCGTGACTGGCTACTTGTTCGTAGTATTTAGTATTTAGTTCTTAGTTTTTAGGCAATTCTCAGCAACTTAGACTAGACTATGGCGATCGCATTACAAACTTGATTAAAAGTTTCACTAATTCAATAATAACTCGCCTCCCATATTCAAAGATGGACAATCTTATATTAGCTTTTAGCTCTGGAAGTTATTTATATCTTGTTCGTTGTTACTCTCGTAGCTAGGAGTAAAGACCGTTAGACTATGAGGAATACACTCAATTTCCAGGGGGGTGCTCCCAATAATCTCCCCATCGAGAACAACTTTTTGATTGGGTTTAGCAGAAATTTTAACTTTTGGCGATCGCAAATGAACAATATTGTCTAATTCGGCGCTAGTTCTGATCAAAGCCGCCCCCAGCATACTTAAAATTGTCGTAACTGCCTGAATTTTATTATCCACCGTGGCGATGGTAATATCCAATAATCCGTCATCGACAACCACTTCTCCAATTCCCTGAGCCAATACCGATGTTGGCGGCGCCGCATTAGCGATAGTAATTGCTCCCGCTTGAAAGGTTTTTATTTTTCCGTCAATTTCGATTTCTGCTTCAAATAACTGTTGTTCATCTAACTGTTGCCAACCAGCCATCAGATAAGCCAGAGAACCCCAGCGATTTTTGGCTTCACGGTCAGCTTTTTCGATCGTTTCTGCTTCATAACCAATACCTGCCAGGAGAATCAGGGGTAAATTATTACAGAGAGCAGCATCAATAGTTCTCGTTTTGCCTGACAAAATTATTTCACAAGCCCTTCTGATGGGATTAATTTGCTGAGCAATACCTAACGCCATGCCAAAAGCATTGGCTGTTCCCCGAGGAATAACTCCTAAGGGAATCTTTGTGCCAATAACTGCCCCAGCAATGGCAGAAACCGTCCCATCTCCACCAGAAGCAATGATTAGATCCGCATCATCAGCGATCGCCTGTTCTGCTAATTCTCTGGGATCGATTTCAGGACTAGTAAAATGAACCTCTAGGTGCAAATGAGGCTCTAACATTTGTTTAATAAAGTCCAAATCTTGTTGACCATTACCATTCCCTGAGACAGGATTAAAAATCAAATGAGCCACGAGACTCTGAGCAAAACTATTGGCGATCGCTTCTGCTGTTCCCAAATTAGTTGCTAAAGGAACTAAATGAATGTTGCAAATTCTCAGTAGAGACTGAATATTTGGTTCACGGGATTGATCATTGAGGGGGTCAAGTAAAAAAATGACGGCGACTACTTCCCCCGCAACTACTTTAGCCGCGATTTGAGCATCTCCTCCTAATGATCCTGGTGCCACACACTCTATCTTCAGCTTGCTAGATTCTTGAATCCGCTTACCTGTTGTTTCTGTTGCCACGAGACGATAGCGAGCTAGTAAGGGTTGATGGCGAATCGCAAAATCTACGAGGTCATCTTTTTTATTATCGTGAGCAATCAGGGCAATTGTTCTAGCCATAGGTTGATTATTAGCAAGGTAATTTATAACTTAAAAATATAGATCGTTCGGTCGGAGTTCGGTTTTATAGATGAAAACAAGCTAAAACCTGGGAGATAGATGCGTTAAAATCATTTTACTAACCTTGACATTAAAGCAAGAATTACAGCTTATTCGTTGTTTCTCCGTCAACACCGTGGTTGGATCTAGTTGGGTTTTCCGACCATCCCCACGATCAATTTATTGAGTAAATAACAATATAACGTAAGAGGTAAATTAACTAAAAACTATGGATTCACCAATTCAGGCAGTTCAAGCTCCCTATAGAGGAGGCGGTGGCAACTATCGTACTCCACCCCCAGATTTACCTTCTCTTCTACTTAAAGAACGCATTATTTATCTAGGACTTCCCTTAGTCTCTCCTGATGAATATAAAGATCAAATGGGAATTGACGTTACAGAATTGATCGTAGCTCAATTACTGTTTCTACAGTTTGATGACCCAGATAAACCGATCACAATGTACATCAACTCTACTGGTACCTCCTGGTATGGCGGAGATTCCATTGGGTTTGAAACTGAGGCTTTCGCCATTTGTGACACGATGGACTATATTAAACCCCCAGTACATACTATTTGCATTGGTCAGGCAATGGGAACTGCTGCCATGATCCTCTCTTCAGGAGCAAAAGGTTATCGTGCTAGTTTACCTAATGGCACAATTATCTTGCACCAGCCGCGTCAAGGTGCCCAGGGTCAAGCCACCGATATTCAAATTCGGGCAAAGGAAGTTATTGAAAACAAACATGCTGTGCTAGAAATTTTTAGCCGTAACACGGGTCAACCAACGGAAAAGTTGGAAAAGGATACTGATCGCATGCTTTATATGACTCCTCAAGAAGCCAAAGAGTATGGTCTGATTGATAAAGTTCTCGAAAGTACTAGTGATCTTCCTACTCCTGTTGCCACTCTTACTTAGGTCAAGCTTCAACAAAAACAGACATTAATAATTCAAGGTAAAAAAAATATGCCAATTGGTATTCCAAAAGTTCCCTATCAACTGCCTGGTCAGCAATATAGTGACTGGATTAGCATTTATGACCGTTTATATCGTGAGCGCATTATTTTCTTAGGAAGAGGCGTAAATGATGGTTTAGCAAATCAGATTATTGCCATCATGCTTTATTTGGATTCTGAAGATCCTGGTAAGCCAATTTATCTTTATATCAACTCCCCTGGTGGTTCGGTAACTGCTGGACTGGCAATTTATGACACCATGCGTCATATTAAATCAGAGGTTGTTACTATCTGTGTTGGTTTAGCTGCTTCTATGGGGGCATTTCTGCTCTGTGGTGGCACTAAAGGTAAGCGCTTGGCTTTGCCCCACTCGCGGATCATGATTCACCAACCATTAGGCGGTGTTCAAGGACGTAGACAAGCAACAGATATTGATATTGAAGCAAAAGAAATTTTGCGCATCCGTGATCAGCTAAACCAAATGATGGCAGATAATACGGGACAGTCGATTGAGAAAATCAAGAAAGATACTGACCGTGATTACTTCATGTCAGCTTATGAAGCCAAAGAATATGGTCTAATCGATCAAGTTATTGAAGATAAACAGTAGTTTTCAAACATTAGCTTGAAAATGCTTTAAACAATACTGAGTCCTAAAACTCATGATACAGACTGGCAAGTTTTAAATAGCTTGCTAGTTTTTTTATTGGGTAAGTCCTAGAATTTTAGACTAGATTTAAAAAATCTTTAATAAGCTGCCAAATTTTCTCTTGGGAATCATTTAATCCATGATCGCTATCAAGCTCAATTAATTTGACTTCTGAATGCTGTTTAGCATAATCTCGACTAACTTGAATTGGCACTACATTATCATTAGTACCATGAATAATCATCGTCGGTAGCGATCGCTTTAATCCCGACAGAGGATAATTATCTGCGTCTTGTAAAAAGTTATATTTCAGGGGAATTTCTCGACCCTTTCCATAGTGATATATCCCAAGATAACCAGAGTTGCGCCATTGTTCTATTTGCTTAGGTGATAGTCGGGAATACCAACTGTGGGGAAAACCAAAAGCAGGTGCTAGTAATACTAAGTTTTTTACCTGTGGTTGTTGTTGGGCAACCCAGGCGCAAGTTAAGGCTCCAAAGCTAGAGCCAATAAGAGTTACTGGATTTTCAGATGCAGTTACAGCGGCAGCGGTTTGCTGAATTTGTCGTGTTAGAGTCAGATTTGTAAAATCTCCTTGATTTAGATCTAACACTTCTAAGTGAAGATTGATTTCTGCAAAGCGATCGCGCAAATATTTAGCCTTACTTGATTTAGGACTGGAGGCGAAACCATGGAGATAAAGATAGGTTGTCATGTTCGATGGTAATTACTTGAGGAAATAGTCAATCGGCTAATTGGCGTTACATTTTCAGCAACGCCATCTATTCAAATTCAAACAGTCTGATAAGGACTAGTTAACTTATTCAATTGGTTAACCAATAAACTAAGGAATAAGCCGACATCCGTTACCACTCCCACTGATTCTACTGAACCGCGATCGCTTAATTTAGTAACCACCGCAGGATTGATATCAACACAGACCATTTTCACTCCCGCAGGGGTCATATTGCCAACACCGATAGAATGGAGCATTGTAGACAGCATCAGGATCATGTCCGCACCTTCGATGAGTTGAGCGTATTCCTCTTGAGCTTTAATCAGATCCATTTGAGTATCAGGTAGAGGACCATCATCTCGAATTGAACCAGCTAAAGCAAAGGGAACATGATGCTTAACGCATTCATACATAATTCCCTGTGTAATAACGCCTTGTTCTACCGCTTGGGCAATGCTGCCATAACGCCGTACTTTATTAATCACTTTCAGATGATGGCGGTGTCCACCCTGCACAGGAGTACCTTTTTGCATATCCACACCCAAAGAAGTTCCCATTAACGATTGTTCAATATCGTGGACAGCGATCGCATTTCCCCCTAACAATCCCTGGACATATCCATCTCGCACTAGCTTAGAAAGGTGTTTGGCTCCTCCAGTATGGATCACCACTGGCCCCGCGGTAACCACAACTTTGCCCCCGCGATCGCGAATTTGACGTAGTTCCCAGGCAATCTGCTCCACTACTAATTCTACTCTTCTTTCACTAGATACCCCTGCACCCATAAAGCTAAACTCTTCTTTAACCTTTAGTTCTCGATTAGATTTTTTACGGACAGTGCGAATACCTTCCACCCCAACAACGACGGAATCTCCTTGAACTAAATCCCGTATAACTTTACATTCTGCTGTGACACCATCAGCATTATGGTTAATCACGATTGATCCATCCATCCGCTGCTTTTGTACTCTTACCCACTGGTTGTCCACTCGGACTTCTGTGGGATAGATATTGCTGACATAAAAGTCATCGGGGGCAACTCCATCAAGATCGCAAGTTTCTGTGTCCGCATTACTCACATCATCACTAGGACTAGCGGCACCCAATTCAATCAGCTGACCCATGATTTTTTCCATCACTTCATGGTCAGGGGCAGATATGCGAACATCCGCATTAGAAATACTGTTTCTTTCTACGCCGAGGTTGAAATTTAGTACTTTAAAGCTACCGCCATTATCGACTACGAGATCTAAGGAGCGATTCATAATTCCCGCATCCAATAAATGACCTTCAAGATGCAGCACCCGACTTTCAACAGGAGTACTACCATGAACATCAGGTAATACTGGCTCATTGATCCGTAGAGTCAGACATTTAGCGGCACCACCAGCTTTCAGAAATTCCGTCAGAGGGGTCTCAATGACAGTAAAACCTGCATCTTCCAAACTCTGCTTGAGACTACTACTCGCCTTATTCATCACTACCGTCTGTTCCACATTAACGGTATTACAGGCAAAATTGATCGCATCCGCTTCGGCGATCGCAATTCGCTTCGACTCGGGGACTCGTTTCTCAATGATGTGGTTGGAATAGGAGTCAAATGCCCCAGGATAATAGAGTAAATAACCCCCTGTTAAGGGACAAAAACAAGTATCCAAATGGTAAAAGCGATCGTCAATTAACCGCAACGACAATACCTCAATATCCAACCACTTCGCAAGATAGGGATGGGAATCTAATTCAGAACGAAATCCATAGCCCGCCCATAACCATCGCCCCTCGCGGTCTAAAAGAGCATCCCCCGCACCTTCAAATGGAAGATCTTGCGGCAATTCAAACACATTAAACCCATTGTCTGCAAACCACTTTTTAAAGTGAGGCTCCTCTCCCTGACGTTCAGGATGATAAAAACGGCTGAGAACGGCATTTTCTCCTAGCACTAACCCCGCATTAGCCGTAAAAACCATATCGGGAACTCCTGGTTGTCCTTCAACTAAATCGACCTGGGCAATGTCATTCAGGATCTGATTTAGCTTAGACCACTGTTCCACGGCTTTGTCTTGGGAGGATTTATGAATATTACCCTCCATCCAAGGATTAATTACGTAGTCTACGTCATAGTGATCAGGCGCGCACATTAAGATGCGAATTGATTCAGTCATATCAGTAAGTAAGTATGTGAGATAGATGGGCAGTTGAACCGAAAGAGACACTGAGGAGAAAACTTCAGCATACCTATCTAATTGATGTCTTGACACTAACTATCAGTATATTTACAGTCCAACCATCAAAACTGAATCATCCTACTATGAAATCTGGGATAAATATATTATCCAACTAAATATTGTTAGGGAACCATTATATTTTGGTTTCACCTCAATTAGTAAAGCCTCTACTTATAAGCGATCGCGGTATGGGATTGCTTATAAAGATAAATTTAATTCATCAGAGGATTGACTTTTTTTAGCAAAAGCGTAACAATCAATACAGAAATAAAAAATAAATCGTTTATTCTTCTGACTTGAAGAACGGAAGTAGGGGCAACCCGAAGGAACGCGCCTCATTAATCATCACAAAACATTAGAGGCGAGACTATGAAATTACAATATCGTGGAATCAGTTATGAACACAATCCAGCTACTTTAGAAGCAGGCACAATTGCAGTGGAAGGTAAGTTCCGAGGACAGAAGTGGACTGCTCATAACCTTACGTCAACACACGCTGCCAAGCCATCAGCTCATTTAGTTTACCGTGGCGTAGTAATTAAATAACTAAGATTAACTAAATTAAGACATCAAAGATTTAACCCAGTTATGTTGATAGTAGCTGGGTTGTTTAGCTTCCTTGCGGGAAGCCCCCCGTTCTGCCGTTAGGCGAACGTCGGGATGAAAGCAAGGGCTGGCAATTAAGTAGGCACATTTTGAGCTTCAATATACTTTTTCAATACTGAGATAGTTACACCTCCACACGAAGCAATAAAATAAGACTCGTTCCAAAAAACCTTTTTCCAATAAACCTTGTTAATTTCTTCGGAAAACTCTTGTCTAAGCTTTCGGCTAGTAACGGATTTAATATTACCAATAAACTTGGGTAATTCAAGCTGTGGATAGTATTGAAAAAGCAAATGAATGTGATTATTTTCACCGTTAAATTCAATTACCTTGCAATCCCATTTTTGGCATAAGTCATTTATTACATCTTTTAATCGCTCGATCATCTCACCTGTTAATACTTTTCGTCTGTACTTGGTTGTTAGCACTAAATGAGCTTTCAGATCTGATACAGACCTGGCACTAGAAACAAAATCATTTTTCATGTTTTTCTTTGTGGTATAATCAACGTATGTTATTTTAACAACGTTGATTTTGATTTACAATTATCAATACCGACTAAGACCCACTACAGAACAGAAGCTTGTCTTAAATGGCTGGCTTCGTATTTGTCGTTATTGGTATAATGTTCAACTAGGAGAAAGATTTGATTGGTGGGACAGGAATCGCAGCTACACTGATCGATGCCCACTGGTATGTCATTTACCAGAATTAAAGATTTCGCCGAATTACTATTCACAGAAAAGACAGCTACCAATTATCAAGGAAGACTTAGTAACTGTAGACTGGAGCAAAGAGTTACTAGATTTTACTTCTGTTCCTTCGCTAACTCTACAAGAAGTTTGTAAGAGAGTAGAACTAGCATTCAAGAGATATATCTCAGGGGATAAAAATGGCAACCGTTCTGGCAAACCAAGGTTTAAGAATCAAGCCCGTTTCAGATCATTGGTCTTTGAGGGAGCAAAATTACATAGCTGCTCAGTCGGCGGTAAATTTCTTTACCTTTCATTGCCAAAACTAGGACTGGTTAAAGTTCGTCATCATCGATCATTGCCCGATGACGTAAAATTTAAGCAAGCTCAGGTAATTAAAAAAGCTGACGGTTGGTATATCAACCTCAGATTAGAGGATAAAAGCATACCTGAGTTCAACTCAGATATTACTTCTACTTGGGAGAATTCTCTAGGAATGGATGCAGTACTCCATGAGGATGATTACTTGGCAACCTCTGAGGGGAACAAATTACCTTCTCTTAAATCATTTCGGAAATCTCAAGATAAGTTAGCCCAAATATCGAAGCGCAAAGCTAGCAAAAAAAAAGGGAGTAAAGAGTTACGCAAACTGGCGAAACGAGAGGCTAAAGTACATCAAAAGATAGCTAGAGCCAGAAAAGACCATGCTTATAATACTGCCCGTGCGCTACTCAAAACAGGCAAGACAATTTTCTTCTACGAAAAGTTAAACCTTAAGGGTTTGACCAGACGTAATAATCCCAAGCAAGACGAGCAAGGTAAATATGTTCCCAATGGACAGTCTGCAAAATCAGGATTGAATAAATCTTGGTCTGATGCTGCTTTTGCTCAGTTTTTCTCTATCCTTGGTTACATAGCTGAAAAAGCTGGGGCTAAGGCGATGGAAGTAAATCCTGCTTATACTTCTCAACTGCTGAGTTACAAGGACGAGTTTGTCTTTACCGATTGCAGTATTCGAGAGTATTGGGATGAAGAATTAAACCTCTTGATTGACCGTGATATCAATAGTTCGATTAATATCAAGAGGCGTGGGCTGGACTTGTTCCCACGTATTAAACGCCGTAAAGGGAATCCTGTAGTTGTCGAAGAATCTACTACTAATAGTACCTCTAAGGAAGTTCTGGCGATTCTACGGAGTTCCCAGAAGCCCGCACGCCCTCCGTCAGGTCGGTGTCGGGTAAGTCACTTAGTGGATTTATTTAAAATTGACTGTAGTTGTTCCATAACTTGATCTTCCCTGCCTGTAATCCAGTGGGCAAAACGTCTAGCTAACACGGGAGCAAATACTAGAGTGCTAGTAAAGCCAGAAAACAGATACAATCCTGTTCTCTCTGGTACATTCCCCACTAGAGCAATTCCCTGATTATTAAATGCCACCAAGCAGCTATGGCACTTACCTGGTATATCTTCCAACAGCGGTAGTACATTCCCTACTTGTTCACGGATCAGGGCTTCCGCAGCAGCAAGATCCACATCGGGCTTGGAGTTGGTCGAGAATGCACTAATTTGACCCAAGCATAAACTGCCATCCAGAAATTGTACTGCTCCGGGATCTAAAATAAACTTGCTAGGTGTCTCTTCGAGAAAGTTTTCAGAAGTTGCAGCATTAATCTCCGTTACCCCCGCTTCCAAGCTAAACCGCTGCTGTACTGCGGGCATGACCAATGTTCCTAATTCCAGATCTACGGGAGGAGTGATGATCAGTTGAGCATGAGTAAAATAATTTTTAATTTCGATGTTTGATTGTTGCAACAGCTCCTGGGATAATCCCCCAGCGCAGACAACAATATTCTCTGCGTAATAGGAATTACTTTGGGTTGCTACGCCGACCGCATTTTCTCCTTGATGTAAGAGGGTGTTTACCTGTTCATAGATCAATTCTCCTCCATTACGCTTAAATGCTTGGATGTAAGCTTCCGTTGTTTTTTGAGCATGAATATGACCTTGGGGTAATTTTAAGGCACCTGAAATGGCATTAGGGTTAAGTAGTGGCTCTAAAACACAGGCATCCTGAACGCTAAGTAACTCTGGGGTAACGGCAAAGCAATCGTATTGCTGGGCAACAGTTTCGGGATCTTCCTGTCGATCAATTGTCAAAACCAGATCCAGTTCCCTAAATTCTGTATCTCCTGCTAATTCCTCAGTAAGATGGCGATGTAGCTCAATACTTTCTTGTCCTAAGGCATGGGTCAAATCATCTGTTCCTGACCAATAAGCTAAACCACCATAACTATATACAGTAGCGTTGTTTGGCTGGGAATCTTTTTCTAACAAAAGAACTTTAAAATTCTGTTGGCTTAGTTCATAAGCCAGACTCGCTCCAGTCATCCCTGCGCCAATTACTATCCAATCGTAAGTCACCACAACATTGATCATTAATCAGTTTTTATGTTTATATTTACTGTTGCCACGGAAAAGCACGTATGGATTGTTTACTTAATCTCTTGGCTTGATAATTCTTAGTAACTACTGTTCACTTTTCTCACTTTTCAATTGTGCTTTAGCCTGTTGCCAAAGAGATTCCAACTCAGTGATATCGTAATCTGTCAGGGGACGGGGTGCAAATTGTTCCATCATTGACAAACGTTGGATAAAACGACGGTTAGTTCCTTGTAAACCATCAAAAGGATTGAGATCATACCAACGGGCAATATTGATAATCGTAAACAGTAAATCCCCTAATTCCTCTTGCTGATGTATTTTGTCTTCTTCTTCCAGGGCTTCTTTAAACTCTTCTAATTCCTCATCAAATTTTGACCAAACACCCTCGACATTTTCCCATTCAAAACCCGATGCTGCTGCTTTTTTAGAGATTTTCATTCCTGCTATTAAAGGAGGAAGACTGCGAGCATAACGTTTTAGTTTACGGCTAAGTAACTGAGATTGTTCTGAAGTTTCTCCTTTTTCCTCTGCTTTAATTTGTTCCCAATTTTGATTAACCTCTGCGGCACTATTGACCTCCACGTCAGCAAATACGTGAGGATGGCGACGAATCAATTTTTCAGTAATACCTGTCGCTACATCTTCCAGAGTGAAATGCTGTTGTTCACTAGCAATTTGAGTTTGGAGGACTACCTGTAACAATAAATCTCCTAGCTCTTCGGCGATCGCATCTTGGTCGCCCCGTTGCAGTGCATCTACCACTTCGTAAGCTTCTTCAATTACATAAGGAATCAAAGTCTGTGGTGTTTGCTCTAAATCCCAAGGACAACCCCCATCGGGAGATCTCAGTTGAGCAACGACTTCAATCAAACGCTGTAAGGCAGTCAAAATAGACTGATAAGTTCGAGAATTAGCATTCAT
>CALLPS010000048.1 GCA_938015355.1 uncultured Pleurocapsa sp. | reverse complement strand
ACTGTACCAGGGATAATTGCTTTAGTGACTCTGGTGGCAAAACAAGCCATTCCTCGACGCGATCGCACTTCCACCATCATTTCCGACTCAATACCTAATTTCTCTGCATCTTTGGGATGTATTTCCATAAATGGCTGGGGTTGTTTTTTCATGATTCTGTCGATGCGTCCTGTACGAGTCATGGTATGCCAATGTTCATAAAGACGACCCACCGTTAAGACAAAAGGATAAGACCCATCAATGGGTTCGGCTAATCCCTTAGAATGAAACGCAGCAAATTTTGCTCGACCATCAGGAGTATTAAATCTACCGTCGGTATAAAGTCTTTTAGATACCAGGGCTTCATCTTTCCCTCGAAATAGATTGGAGAATAAACCTTTGGCTTCCTCTTTGTTTTGGGTATCATTTCTCTCCGTATTACAAGTCAAGGTAATACTGTCGGGATCTGCTTCGTTTTTGACTTCTTCGAGGGGACAGGGCCATTGTATCGAACCCTGTTGCCGTAATCTTCCATGGCTTAAGCCACTCATATCACAGGGGCGATCTTGGGTTAACTGTACAAATTCCTGATAAACCGCGGCAGAGTTGGCAAAGTCAAATTCTTTAGTAAAGCCCAAACGACGACCCACTTCGGCAAATATCTCCCAGTCTGGTCTCGCTTCTCCTGGGGCAGCTCTGAACTGAGGACAGAGGGTAACAACCCGCTCCGAATTGGTCATGGTGCCTGTTTTTTCGCCCCATTGGGCTGCGGGCAATACGACATGGGCAAAACTAGCAGTTTCCAGAGGATAGTAGGCATCTTGGACGATTGTGAAGGGCGATCGCAACAAGGCTTTTTTGGTTCTAACTAAATCGGGCATACTTACCGCAGGATTAGTCGCTGCCACCCAAAATACTCCTACTTCTCCTGTTTCTAATCCAGTAATCATGCTCCAGGCATCTTTCCCAGGAATAGGGTTAATTTGACCTGGGGGTAGTTTCCAGGCTTGTTCTAACTCGGCACGGTGGCTGGGATTTTTAACGACTCGATAACCAGGAAGAATATGAGATAAACCCCCCGCCTCTCTTCCTCCCATAGCATTAGGCTGTCCTGTGAGGGAAAATGGTCCTGCCCCTGGTTTACCAATGTTACCTGTCATCAAATGCAAATTGATAATGGTGCGAACTTTGGCCGTCCCTTCAGAAGACTGATTAACTCCCATTGACCACAACGAAAGTACTTTTTCTGATTCTGCCCAATAGCGGGCTGCCTGTTCTAAATGATCAATGCGAATACCACAACGGCGAGCAACTTTTTCTGGAGTATAGTCTTGAATTACCTGAACAAATTTACTAAAGCCTTGGGTACATTCATCAATAAATAGAGTGTCTAATTCTCCCCAACGCAGTAGCAAATGAGCTATGCCATTGAGTAAATCCATATCTGTCCCTGGCTGGATTGCTAAGTGGAGATCTGCGTCCTTGGCGGTCTTAGTTTGACGTGGATCAACCACAATCATTTTGACTTGGCGGTTTTTTTTGTGGTGCAATCGTAGGCGATTGTAAACAATCGGATGACATTCGGCGGTATTCGTCCCAATCAGAAATGCACAGTCGGTTAATTCAAGATCGTCATAACAAGAGGGGGGCCCATCAGAACCCAGACTTTGGATATATCCTGCCACTGCTGAAGACATACAGAGACGAGAATTAGCATCAAAATTGTTAGTGCCTAAGCAGCCTTTTAATAATTTCTGGGCAATATAATAGTCTTCGGTTTGAAACTGTCCCGAACCATACATACAGATGGCATCCGCACCCTGAGTATCTCTAACCTGCTGAATCTGAGAGGTAATGCGAGTTAAAGCTTGATCCCAAGTAACCCGTTGCAGCTCTTGATCTAGAGAGTCCCGCATCATGGGATATTTGAGACGATTTTTATCTAAAGATTCAGCAACAGTACCACCTTTAACACATATTTTACCTTTACTGGAAGGATGAGAGCGATCGCCCCTAACTTGCCACAGAGGATTTCCCTGACTATCTCTGTTAGTAGCTTTCCCTGACTGTGCAGGAGGCAAAACTTCTAACCCACAGCCGACTCCGCAATAAGGACACAGGGTTTTTATCGGTTCGCTCACTTTTACTCTTTCTCCCAGTTAAATAGTTATAAGTATCAAGGCTGATTGATCCTAATTTTTGCAGCTTATTTGTTTATATCTTTAATATCGACTTACTTACTGTTAGTAATAATACTCAATTAATCTTTTCTTTGTTTTTCACAATAGCCAAAAAGTGCTGAGAAGACTTAAAGTGTTCCCAGCACTGAAGCAATCTCAAAAATTGCTAATAAAATTAGATTCTCTCTGGCTCAAAACTATTGTCGGAAATAGTCTCACTTTCCGCTTCACCTTCGTGAAATTCGGCAAAAGATCCTTTTGGTTCTTTGAGGAAGAAAGCGCAGAGAAAAGCAACAATTAGACCGCCAATCCCCAATACTTGGAAGAAGCTAGCATTTACTGCTGACATTACTGGTTCGCCACCATTAGCTGCCCCCGATGATTCAGTAAACAGTAGACGAGTTGTTAAGTAGGCTACTGCACCAACGTTCCCATAAGCACCAACGTTCCCCGCAATCTGACCTGTAACCCGACGTTTAACCAGAGGTACGATAGCAAAGGTAGAACCTTCAGAAGCCTGAACAAAGAAGGAACAAGCCATGGTTAATAATACTGCTAAAGGTAATGGCCAGCTACTATTAACTGTACTCATCATTAGATAGCCAATGCCCATCCCTCCTGTCAAAATAGCCATCGTCCATTTGCGACTACCCAAGGTGTCAGATATAATTCCACCACCAGGACGGGATACTAAGTTCATGAAAGCATAAGATGAAGCGATAATCCCTGCCGTGGCTTTATCCAGACCAAATGTTCCTTCAAAGAAAGCGGGCAACATGGTAACTACAGCCAATTCTGAACCAAAGTTAACAATATAGGTTAATTCTAAGAGCGCCACTTGCTTAAATTCATAGCGATCTTCGGGCGGATAACGTTTGCGACCAGCTAGAAGATCTTTGTTTACTTCCCAGCAATTATATGACTGGAAGAAATATAAACCAGCTAAAATAACCCAAGCAACAATCATGCCTTGATTGTCCAGAAACTCGACTTTTTTCAAACGCCAAGCCAATACACCCAAGATCAAGGTTAATGGTAAGTTCATCAACATTAAGAACCAGAAGTCTCTGACCGTTGTAACTTCTAATCCTCTAGCACTACGAGGACGACGATAAACTTTTCCAGGGGGAGTATCACTAACACTGAAGTAGTAAATTACACCATAGATAGCGGCGATAATACCAGTTGCAGCGATCGCTGCTCGCCAGTTAAGAATATCAGTTTGAAAAGCAGGAAACCAGAGGACTTTAAAGCTTTCTGGTTCACCGAAATTGAATACCCCTGGCAAGGCGGTTAGACCAACAGCAAAGATAACCATGGTGAAAGCAGAAAACGCTGAACCAAAGTTACCCCAGCCACCATAGATACCTTCGGCTGTTCCCACATCCTTGGGTGGAAACCATTCCGCTACCATCCGAATTCCAATTACAAAACCTGCACCGACAATCCCCATCAGCAGACGACCTAATACAAGCTGGTTAAAGTCTTGTGCCGTAGCAAAAATCAGACAGGGTATGGCTGCATAAATCAATAATAAGGAATAGGTTAGACGAGGCCCGTATTTGTCTAATAACATGCCAATAATGATCCGTGCTGGCACTGTTAGAGCCACGTTACACAAACCAATTGTTCCTAGCTGAGGTTTAGTTAATCCAAAATCTTGCCCAATAGTGGTAGCAAAGGGAGGAAAGTTAAACCAAACTACGAACGATAGAAAAAACGCAAACCATGTCATATGAAGGATCTTGTACCTTCCCTGGGTTGCTTTACTAATGAATTCCGTTAAAAACACTTCTATGTCTTCCTGCTGAATCTAAAACTACAATACTCAAAATCTTGAGAGCAAACGTTGAAACTCGATACAACTTGATATCTATCTTTCTGCTTTAAATTTGCTTATTACACCAGTGATAGTTGTTGAGTACAGCGTCTATCTCTTTTCAGATCTATATAAACTATATGGACTGCATATAGTTCCTAAGACGCATTTATCTTGAGGTAATAATTACATTTCAGAACAGGTTTTATCGTATATTTAGATACTGAAATCCGCCAAAGCATGACTGCTAATGTTTTTTATGCATAGTGTTGATACTTTAAGCGCATATTAATAATTAGTCGTTAATGCTGTCGTCAAAAAGATAAAATATACAAAAAATGCAAGGTAGATATACTACCTTGCACTATTGATCTATCTGATGTTACGCACGGGCGCGATCTGTGACAATCAGAGACTGGGGACTGGGGACTGGGGACTGGGGACTGGGGACTGGGAATGAAATGCGAGATCGTTGCCTAATAATCTCCCTAATCCCTAACCCCTAATTCCTAATCCCTACCTCAATAGATTAATTAGTACGTAACGTCAGTTAAATAAGAATCAAAGTGATTCATTTTTTAGCGATAAGCTTTTAAACATATTGGGATTCAATGAAATTTATTGGGGTTGATTTTGGTTGGTCATCGGGTGCCAGTGGTATGTGTTGTCTGGAATGGTGCAACAGTAGCCTAGAGATTTTAGATATCACTACGGTTTTAGAAATAGGGGATATATTGACCTGGATTGATCAGCGCATATCTCCCCACGTACCAGGAATGATTGCTGTTGATGCACCGACTATCATTAATAACCAGACAGGAATGAGATTACCTGATAAATTAACCCATAAACATTTTGGTCGCTATCATGCAGGATGTTATCCCGCTAATTTAGGTTTAGCGTTCGCAAGTCGCACTACAGGATTTAGCCAGAGTTTACTTAACAGGAATTTTAATCACGCACCGACAATTAAACCACAACGATTAGGCAGATATCAGATCGAAGTCTTTCCCCATCCTGCAACCATAAATTTATTTGGTTTAGAGAGAATTATTAAGTATAAAAAAGGTCGAATTGGCGATCGCCGTAGAGAATTAAATAAATTACGCAACTATATAGTCCATATTCTCCCAAAGCTAGAACCTGCAATAAGTCTAGATACTTTAAAACAGATACCTGCAATTGCCGAAAAACAAACAGGAAAAGAATTAAAAGCGATCGAAGACCAGTTAGATAGTATCCTCTGTGCCTATGTTGCTGCTCATTGGTGGTATTGGGGTGCAGCAAAAAATATGGTTTTAGGTAATCTCGATACTGGCTTTATCATCATTCCTAATTCCTAGCTGTAAGCTGTAAGCCATAAAGTTAGGCAACTTTATCTGTGGAGTAGGTTTTCTTACAAAATATCGATAGAATTTTTGAGAGAGATCGGAACACTGGTACGTACTGAACCAATTAAAGTATAAGTAGGTTCTTTAAGATTAAAGCCAGAGGAATACCATCCAGCTTCTGGTTGTCCTTGGACGAGGCACCATTGCAGTTGAGAATCCAGGTAAATTTCTAACTTGCCTTCTTGCCAAGTAACAATAGTCCGATCTTCTGTCAGATGCACTGTACATTGAGGGTCAAAATGAATCCGCCAATCTAGATCATGAACTCCAGTACCCTGTATGTCATCTATAAGCTCTAGTTGTTTGCCCTCTAAAGCTAAACTACGGCGATGAATCACTCCCTCCGATAGTCTCATGTAACCATCATGTTCGGCAATGAGAGTAGCTCCCTGAGGGTTCTTCTCCCAAGACAAGACTTTCGTTTCCGCTTTTCTTGTCCAGAGAAAATTTCCTGCGGGCTCTGATTGATCCATCTTATCAACCAGCACTGTGTTGTGGGCTTTAGTACTGCGGAAGTAACCACGCCATTCAGGTTGAGTATGATAAATATAAGTTCCAGGATCGACAATTATTGGTTGACCACCCACACTTAAAGTGAAAGAAAGAGCATCAGCATGTCCATGAGCCGCAATGGAAAGAAACCCCAAACAACCAGCATCAGCTAAACAAAATACTTCCTCAGTAGCTAGCACATATAGACCTGCATCTTCAAAACCAACTGAGCTTGGGGAGGGTGACACGTCTCCCACGTCGTCTTTCAAATCTGGACAAATTAAAGTAGAAGCTAATAAGCCTGAAGTGTCTCCTGGCAAGGGAACTCTGGCATCTAACCATTGACGACCAAGACGATACAGCCAATCTAGCCGAGAGGAACTTAATGGTCTGAGTTGCAAAGCCATCCCTTCATCCCCATCCCCATATTGGGGTCGGTTGCCTCCCTGATCTACCAGTGCGGGAATTACTTCTAACATTCGTCGTGCCCAATCCTGGTAGTTTGGAGAAAAAGGAGCTGCCAGTCTTTCGGCTTCGATGCCAGCTAGGAGGAAAAATTCGAGGGAAAATATTTGATAGTCAAAGGCTTGCTCACGGTTGATGCCGCTAGGAAAAGTTTGCCGACTAACTTCTCGCTCAAGTATTTTTCTGGCTAAGGATTGCCAGCTAGAAGATTCAGGAAATACAGGAAATAGAGAGGCAGCGATAAATAGTCCTGCCATCTCGCCAACAAGATGGTTATTGCTGGATGAACCATGGGAATAGTGTTGAGTAATCAGCCATTGATGCCAATAAATAGAAGACCATAAAGATCCGCGATCGCCAAAAAGACGCTCATGAACCTGACTACCTCTCAGTAAGCGATCGCACCACGTCCAAGAAATAAGACGCACACCTAATTCTAGAGAACTTGCCCAATTTACTCCTTGGAGAACGGGGTTTTCTTTGATCCAAGAGAGGAGTTGTTGTTCGACGGCGATCGCATAATCTTCGTTCTGAGTCAGACTATAAGCCAGAGCCAGAATTGTCAGGTGATGATGTCGGTTTTTCTCCCAGGTATTTTTGATATTACCAACTAAGTCAGCTTCGCGGTAATTGACTTCTAGGGCAAATTCTAATGGAGCAGTTATCTTAGTTTGGGGGTCAAGGTGCCAATTGAGTTGTGGCTCTTCAAAGTACAGGTTAAGTAGGGTGTATTTCCCCTCAAGATAGCGATCGGCTTCATCTAATATAGCCTGTCTTTCTGAGGTGGTTTCTGGAGTCAGAGATGGCAGTTTCCAGACATCTTGAGTAGCTAAACTAGGTTGAGGAGCAACCCAATCTTTACGGCGTTGCCAATTCTGTTTTTTTATGACTAGATTGCCACGAGCCGCCATCTCTTCTAGTGACATGGCTCTTAAGCGATTGATATACCATCCCAGTTTTTCTTGCATCAGGGTTCTATCTGTTATTGATTTAACTATTCGTGATTTTTGATTATTTTAGGCAATTATCAGTTTTTTAATTCACACGCTTGCGTATTCTATAAACCAACATCGGCTCTATCAGTAGAAATAATAAAATCATCCCAATAGCTATAAACTTCCCTCTCTGGTAGCCATTGCCTGGTGCGACCGCCATGAAATGTACTAAAATACAGACTATCAATACCCTGATTATTAGTAACGAACTTAAGTTTATCTATTGATAATACTTGCTCTCCATCCAGCCAAACATCTACTTCCCCATTTGACTGATTGCCATCGTTAATTTTTACTCTCTGAATCAGATTGTGCCATTTTCCTTTCTGAAAATACCGTATTTTGCCATTACTTCCTCGGAAATTAAAAGTTTCTCCCCATCGATCTGGTTTGTCCATATGGTATAGATACAAAGTGGCTCTACCATTACGCCTCCACATATATCTTGAGGAAAAGCCATTATCTCCAGTACAAGTTTGTCCTCCGCTACAAAGATCCTCTGCTGCATCTCTCGCTCCCAATCCAGGAAGTTTACCTCCGCTTTTTTTAGAACCATTGAAGTCGAAATCCTCTCCGAATTTTACCCAATAAGAAAGATAGTATTCGGCTCTACTAGGTAGATTCCAAACTGCACTTCCACCTGATCTTATATTTGCTGGATAGGTAATTCTCAGAGATTTTTTACCCGAGTGTGCTTCTTGATCCGTAATTAAGGCATGCTTCATCCAACTGTCTTTAGAACTAATGGCATCCCAATCTTTGCTTTGAGCAAATTTATTATATTTTATGCCAGTAACATGGGTTTCAAACCCGACTTTAATTGCCTTGGTATTAATAAGTAATGGCTCAGAATTGATAGCTGCTTGGGTATTAATCGGTAATGGCTCAGAATTAAGAGCTTGTAGCATAAAATGCTTAGAAGTAAATAATATGGTGCAATATACAATAATGCATAAAATCCAATATTTTTTTCTAAAAATGCCTATTAACATCTTAATCATTAAAGTCAAAATTTAAGAGTTAGAACAATCAAAGTGAAGCATGTCTAGTTTCAAAACTACAGGTTTCAAACTAACTTTTTAAGAAGATTTGGAAGTAATAGTATTACAAGTACTTGATGTTACTTTAGCTCTCTGATTTAGGTGATTGGAAACTGAAATAGCAGATTAATTATTATTATAAGTTATTATTGATTTGCTTTAGATTGTATTGCTGAATAATAAATTTCGAGAAAAGAGAGCCAATAATTGTTAATATCTTGGGGCAGAATACTTTGCCTTGCTTTAGTTCTTAAGGAAAGTCTCAAATCCTGATTGGTAATTAAAGACTGCATTGCTGTGGACAATTGTTCCAAATTCCCTGGCTCAATTAATAAACCATTCTCACCATCTGTCACAATTTCCGCAATACCTCCTACAGGAGTCACAATAACTGGTAACTCCCAAGCCATTGCCTCCAGCATGGAAAGAGGAAGACCTTCATTGTATGAGGGCAAAATAAATATATCAGCTTGTGTTAAAAGTCGATCGCGTTGTTCGGTGTCAATCCAGCCAGGAAAAATTATATTATCTGTGAGATTGAGACTCTTAACTAGATCTTTTGCCGCTTCTACCTCTCCATCTCCCGCCATAATAAGTATGGAGTTAGCTTTTGACGATTCAGGAAGTTGAGCAAAGGCATTGATTAAATCAAACGCTCCCTTGCGCTTGCCGATGTAGCCTAAAAATATTAATTTTATTGACTCAGAAGCTACAGGATTAATACGTAATGGAACTTCGGCGGGAACTTTTACGGGGTTGTACATGACCGTAACTTGTTCTGGTTTAAACCCCAAATTCGTGATGTGGAATTTTTTCCAACTTTCTGATAGCACTACAAAGCGATCGCATTTACAAAATGTCCAGGAGATAAATTTCCGCCACATTGGAGCCAGATTGGCATAAAAAAGATGAAATTCACTGGCATGGGTTTGTAACACTATCGGCTTACGGAAAATTAACACCAATAAAGTCATCATTGCCTGACGAAAGGCACTCCCACGATGGGAACCCCGAATATGGACTAAATCGATGTCTCTTGTAATTAACATCCTCAACAACTTAAACAAAGCTTGGATAAATACTCTAACTTTTAGGAAGTTAGAACCATCTTCTTTGGAAGAAATATGAGTAATTTGCACTTCTGCGGGAGCATGATCGAGAAACAGCTGCTCATTTCTTGATATTCCACCTTTTACTTGCAAGCCTGGTCCGAGCATAATAACTTGCAGAGGATTCGATTTAGCCATAAGTTGAAGCGTAATTGCACAAAGTTATAAAAGTATAAATCGGCTATTTTTTTTAGCTTCAAATAATCATCTCTTATTTTATGAGTCCTGACAAGCTTCAATCATACAACTAAGCTTAAATTAAGCTATATCTAGGGGAACAGCCTATTTTAAGTTTAATCTTAGCCTTAAACAAACCTTGTCCACCTCAATGCCCAGACTTTCTTAAGCCCATAAAATGGTGCCAGCATCAGTCCAATCGAGAACCAGATCGAACCGACCAAATAGAGCCAGATGCCACCTCGATTTCTTTTGAGAAAACATTCTAAGGGATAGCGTAGTTTTCGATGCCAATAGGTCAGAGGAATCCATTCTTGAGCATAGGTCTGGTAAATCTCCTCTAATTCATAAGTGGCTTCGATTCCAGCTTGGCTAGTTTTGTTTTCCCCACTTACTGGGGCGTAGCTCAAGACCGCTTCGATCACTCGGAAATTTGCTCCACAAGAGCGAAAATAATTGAACAGCTCAATATCCATGGTGTATTCCAAGTTCTCCTTTAAGGCTTGGGGACGTTCGAGGAGTAACTTACGTCGGTAAAAGCAACTCGGTTGATGAATCGGGCAGCTTGCAGGCATCAGGTTTATTAGTTCGGCGGTTGGTGCTTTGATGTAAAAGCGATCGCTTTGTTCGATAATCGGGCGAGATCCTAAAGGTAAGAACTTTTGTAGTAAGTTTGTCCAATATTTAACCCCTTGCAAGGGACGACCAACATTTTCGGTCAGATACTCTACACGACAGCGACCCACAAGGACATCAATCTCAGGGTCACCAGCAAAGTAGTTACCAATAGTGTGTAATGCCCCTGGTTCTAGGAAATCATCACTACAGAGCCAGTTAACTATCTCTCCTGTACATTGGGCAAAGCCTTTATTAATAGCATTGGACTGACCTGTATCTGGTTCGCTGATCCACCAAGTAATATCTAACTCAAACTGTTTGATTACTTCAATACTATTATCCGTCGAACCACCATCCACCACAATTAGTTCTAGCTTAGGGTAATTCTGCTCCACAATACTTTGCAAAGTGGCGGCAATAGTTGCTCCTCCTTGGTAGTTGGGAACAACGATGGAAATAGTCGGTAATTCTTGCTCTTGAGTATTACTTATACTTAATTGTCTCGTTTTTGTCATTCGACCCCCCCTTTATTGCAGTGCTGAGTGATAAATCTTGAGAAACGAAAGCCAATAGTTCTTGATATCGAGGGGCACTACACTTTTTCTGCCTTGCTCTCCTAAAGAAACTCTTAAATCCTCATTGGCAATCAAGGACTTCATCGCATTTGATAACTGTTCAATATTACTTGGCTCCACTAGTAAGCCATTTTCGCCATCATTAACAATTTCCGAGATACCCCCTACGGGAGTAACAATTACGGGTAGTCCCCAAGCCATCGCTTCTAACATTGAAAGGGGTAGTCCCTCATTATACGAGGGTAGGACAAATATATTTCCTTGATTCAAAAGGCGATCGCGTTCTTCGGTATCAATCCATCCAGGAAAAGTAATTTTATCGGAGATATTGAGGCTCTGAACTAGGTCACGTGCCGCTTCTACTTCTCCATCCCCAGCCATAATCAACTTGGAGTTATTTTTTTCTGATTCAGGAAGACGAGCAAAGGCCCTGATTAAATCAAATGCTCCCTTGCGTTCGCCAATACGCCCTAAAAACAAAAATTTTACAGGAATAGAAGTACGAGGAGGAGTAATTTCTGCGGGAACTTCCACTGGGTTATAGAGCAGAATCACTTGCGAGGGATCAAGTTCTAATTTAGTGGTATAAAATTCCTGCCAACTTTTGGAAAGGACGATAAAGCGATCGGATTTACCAAATATCCAAGCGAGTAGTTTCTGTAACCATGAGGCAAGATTGGCATAAAAGACATGAAATTCACTAGCATGGGTCTGTAAAATTATTGGTTTTCGGAAAACTAACACCAATAATGTCAGCATTGCCTGACGAAAGGCACTGCCACGATGGGAACCATGAATGTGAACCAGATGAATTTTCTTCCAGGTTAAGATCCAGACTAGCTTGACTAAAGCAGTTAGGAATACTCTGATTTTCAGCAGAATCGAACCATCTTCCTTGGTGGAAATATGACTGATGTCAACTTCACGGGGTGCATATTCGATAAACAGTTTTTCATTTCTCGATATTCCACCCTTCACGTTCAAGCCTGGGCCAAGCATGATAATTTTGAGCGGATTAAGTTGGGACATTTTTAACGCCTGGTGTGAATGGGCTTCGTTCAAATTAACTAGTACGTAGCTCGTCTCTTAGTCGGGGCAAAGCCCCTTTCTTCCTTTAAGCAAATCTAGTCCACCGCAATGCCCAGACTTTTTTCAGCCCGTAAAATGGAGCTAACATAAGAACGATTACGAACCAGATCGAGCCGACTAAATAGAGCCAGATGCCACCACGATTTCTTTTCAGAAAACATTCTAGAGGATAACGTAGCTTGCGGTGCCAATAGGTCAGGGGTATTAATTCATTGGTGTAGGTTTTGTAAATATCTTCCAATTCATAAGTAGCTTTCACTCCAGCAAGACAGTTTTTATTAACCCCACTTTTGGGGGCAAAGCTGACAATCTCTTCGATAACCTTAAATTTTGCCCCACGGGAACGAAAATAATTGAACAGTTCAATATCCATAGTGTGATGTAGACTTTCAATTAAAGGCTCGGTACGGTCTAATAATTCTCGACGATAAAAGCAACTTGGCTGATGAATCGGACAACTGGCGGGCATCAAATCAATTAATTCGGCGGTTGGTGCTTTAATGTAAACGCGATCGCTTTGTTCGATAATGGGACGAGATCCTAGGGGGAAAAACTTTTGCAGTCGGTTTGTCCATTGCTTCACTCCTTTTAAGGGACGACCAACGTGGTCAGTCATGTATTCAACTCGACAACGACCTACTAAAACATCGATTTCAGGGTCAGCCGCAAAGTATTCGCCAATGGTATGTAATGCCCCAGGTTCTAAGAAATCGTCGCTACAAAGCCAGTTGACGATCTCCCCAGTACATTTAGCAAA
>CALLPS010000047.1 GCA_938015355.1 uncultured Pleurocapsa sp. | reverse complement strand
TGGGCAGCTTTATTGCTAATCACTTTGCATTACGGTAAAAGTCCCTTACCCTAGCAATATTGCTCACCGTTCACTGAATTATGCCTTCTGGAGTGACACACGATCGCATTACTATCTGGATTCTGCCCTGGATAGCGGGAATCACTTACTTCTGGACTCGTAATGGAGAATTGACTCTGATTCTCTCTGGGGGCTATTTGTTTAGTGGTCTGATGTTTGGCCCGGATCTCGACATTCATTCGATACAATACAAGCGCTGGGGCGCTATACGGGGTATATGGCTACCTTACCGCAGATTTTTTCGACATCGCTCTCTATTTTCTCACGGCTTTATTATTGGTACTTGTGTTCGTTTCTTATATTTATTTTTAATTATTGCTGGCATTAGTATTTTTGCTGTGGCGATCGCGCAATTGATCTTTGGCTTTCCCTGGAATTGGCAAGTTTTTGTCAAGGTACAATCACATTCATTAATTAATCAATATCCTCAAGAAGCGATCGCTCTCTTCCTCGGTTTAGAGATTGGCGCTATGAGCCACAGTATTAGTGATTGGATTAGTTCCAGTCGCAAACTTCGTCTCAAGAAGAAACTTAGTCAACCAGAGAAAGTAACTAAAAAATTACGGGGCGCAAAAATTTATCAGAAGAAGAAATAACCTTCTTTTTGTTGAAAACAGTAGTTTCCCTAGCCGTTAATCGAAAACTTCAGCCTCTAATATGGACGTAACTTTGGTTGATCCTTAAATTGCTTTAAGCTTTTCAATCGTATCTAAAAGTTCTTGATACGATTTTGTATCTTGAACTATAATTTCGGCTTTCCCATTTACAGTCAGGACTACAGGTTGTCCTGTTTCTTTCAATTCTTCGATCAACTCAGAGGTGTTGTGTTTGAACTTAGCAAGAGATTGAATATCTTTACTGATATCAAGCATAAAGTTAGATTAACATCAAAATCAACAATAAACAAATTTAGTATCATTTCTAATGATATCAGACTAAGGAATTAGTTAAGGCAAAAACCTAAACTATTCGCAAGTGGTTAGTGTGTCTAATCCCTTGGTTTTTCAAAGTAAAATGTCTAGAGGGAAGGCTAATCAAGATCTATTGTGAATTAAACTGCCTACTCTCTCTCTGGGATAAAAATAGCGATCGCCTTGATCTTGGATTTTGTTATAACTAACCCTGTTATCGATGGGAGCTAAAATTGCGGGAAGACATTAAAAGGATAGACTGTTCAACGCATAATCGGACTACCATGATGGCTTACTAAATACCATTTCTGTGCCATCTTTTGAAAGATGTTCGTAGCAATTGATTGAGCCTTCATTCTTCTACCTTGATTTGACTGCAATACTATTTCTCGAAGCAAGACATAGGATAATGCTTGATCAACTTCTACCTTAATAATTTCAGTCTCTATCTCTAAAGAATCAGTATTACGAAAGATAGACTCCCAAGAATCTTGAATATTTGACCAGCCGACAATGGGGAAGCTACCAGGATGAATACAAATACTGCTGGAACCTTGCCACCACAATGAAGTCATTGCCTTAAGATCGCGATCGCTAAAGGCACTGTAAAAAGCTTGATTAGCAGCTAAAACCGCTTCTTGATCTGCTGGATTAGTCATAGAAAAAAATTTACTGAACAACCATAGAAATAATCTATAGTGCTTATCGTATTCATTATATTTTCTGAACCAGCATAAAAAACTATAATAATCAGGCAAGATTTAACGATGTTGGAGAAATTCTTATGGCGCGGATGTATTACGATGAGGATGCTAATCTAGAACTGTTAAAAGATAAGACAGTCGCAATTATTGGATATGGCTCTCAAGGACATGCCCATGCTCTCAACCTCAAAGATAGTGGTATTAACGTAATTGTTGGTTTATATTCTGGAAGCAAGTCAAAAGCTATAGCAGAAGCAGATGGATTAACTGTACATCCTGTAGGAGACGCAGCCAAGGCAGCAGATCTAATTATGATTTTGCTGCCAGATGAAGTTCAGAGACAAGTTTATACCGAGCAAATTGCTCCCCATTTAACTGATGGCAAAATCTTGGCATTTGCTCATGGATTCAATATTCACTTCGGTCAAGTTGTTCCCCCCAAGAATGTAGATGTGATGATGGTGGCTCCCAAAGGTCCTGGGCACTTAGTCAGACGTACTTATACTCAAGGTCAGGGAGTACCTTGTTTGTTTGCTGTATATCAAGATGCTACAGGAAAAGCACGCGATCGCGCAATGGCTTATGCTAAAGGTGTCGGTGGTACTAGAGCAGGTATCTTAGAAACTACTTTTAGAGAAGAAACTGAAACCGACTTATTCGGAGAACAAGCAGTTCTTTGTGGTGGTCTAAGTGCTCTAATTAAAACAGGTTTTGAAACCTTAGTTGAAGCTGGTTATCAACCAGAGTTAGCTTATTTTGAGTGTTTACATGAAGTTAAGCTAATTGTTGATCTGATTGTTGAAGGTGGTTTGGCTAAAATGCGCGATAGTATCTCCACTACTGCCGAATATGGCGACTATACCCGTGGGCCGAGAATCGTTAACGAAAATACTCGGGCTGAGATGCGAAAAATACTTCGAGAAATTCAGCAGGGAGATTTTGCCCGTGACTTTATTCTCGAAAATCAAGCTGGGAAGCCAGGATTTACCGCAACCCGTCGCTTAGAAGCAGAACATCCCATTGAAGAAGTTGGGAAAGATGTTCGCTCCCACTTTAGCTGGTTGAAAAATGATTAGTAACTGATGAAGGTGGTTCAATAAACCCCACCTGCTCTTTGGGTTGAGGTGGGGGAGTCCGCCATAAACATTGAATAGCGCAGTTGAGCCTTAATTTGAGAGGGTCAAAACACCTTCTAATTGGGCAAGCAAGCTTACTATGCGAAGCGGTATCTGTGATAGACAGCTTATAGCTAGGAGCGAAGCTCCTTTATTTGATGAAATATATCTTGTTCAACAAACCTTATGGAGTGTTGAGTCAATTTACTGATAACAGTGATAATCCTCGTCCAACTTTAAAAGACTATATTCCCATTCCTCAAGTCTATCCTGTAGGTAGACTAGATTTAGATAGTGAAGGACTATTATTACTAACTGATAACGGACAGCTAAAAAACCGCTTGGCTCATCCTAAATTTGCTCATCCCCGTACTTACCAGGTTCAAGTAGAACGTATTCCTGATGAGGTTGCCTTGAATAAACTTCGTCATGGCATAACGATTAAAAACTATCGTACCCGTAAAGCTAAAATACATCTATTACCCTCGGAGCCTAATTTACCGCCTCGTATTCCCCCCATCCGCGATCGCAAATCTGTTCCTACCTGTTGGTTAGAAATGACCCTAACCGAGGGCAAAAATCGTCAGGTAAGAAGAATGACTGCTGCGATCGGTTTTCCTACCCTTAGATTAGTTAGAATTTCTCTTGGTGACAATAATCAGCAAATTAATTTAACTGGTTTACTCCCTGGTCAATGGCGGGAATTAACTGTTCATGAAACAGAAATGTTATTTAACTTTAAATAAGTAAATTGCAATCCTTAATATCTTGAAATATTTAGTAATGAAACTTAAGAATATTACTAAATGTTTTAGTCTCATTACTTTGCTTAATATAACAATAAATAATTTAACTAAATAAGGTGTCTCAATCAGAAGAGATGTAAATATACTTAGAGAAGAGGCAAACAACTTGTCTCAAAATCATGAAAAACATATTCAGCTATACATAAACTATGACAACTACTATTCGCCAGGGTGATAATTACAGCCCTTGGGAGAGATTTTGTCGTTGGGTAACTAACACTAACAATCGTATTTACGTCGGTTGGTTTGGCGTGTTGATGATCCCTTGTCTTCTCTCTGCTACTATTTGTTTCATCATCGCTTTCATCGCAGCCCCTGCTGTAGATATTGATGGTATTCGCGAGCCTGTTGCTGGTTCACTACTCTACGGAAATAACATTATTTCTGGTGCAGTTGTTCCTTCCAGTAATGCGATTGGTCTGCATTTTTATCCTATTTGGGAAGCAGCATCTTTAGATGAGTGGCTATATAACGGTGGTCCTTACCAGCTAATCATTTTCCACTTCCTCATCGGGATCTTTTGCTGGATGGGTCGTCAATGGGAACTTAGCTTTCGTCTTGGGATGCGCCCTTGGATCTGTGTAGCATACTCTGCACCAGTATCCGCGGCAACCGCTGTATTTCTAATCTATCCTCTAGGACAAGGTTCTTTCTCTGATGGTATGCCTTTAGGAATTAGTGGAACCTTTAACTTCATGTTGGTATTCCAAGCCGAACACAACATCTTAATGCACCCCTTCCACATGCTGGGAGTTGCTGGTGTTTTTGGTGGTGCTTTATTTAGTGCAATGCACGGTTCTTTGGTAACTTCTTCCTTAGTTCGTGAGACCACTGAAGTTGAGTCCCTAAACTATGGCTACAAGTTTGGTCAAGAAGAAGAGACTTATAATATTGTTGCTGCCCACGGCTACTTTGGACGTTTGATTTTCCAATACGCATCCTTTAACAATTCTCGCGCACTACACTTTTTCCTTGGTGCTTGGCCAGTAATTGGTATTTGGTTTACGGCAATGGGAATTTCCACTATGGCATTTAACCTCAACGGTTTTAACTTCAACCAGTCTGTAATGGATTCCCAAGGTCATGTGATAAATACTTGGGCTGATGTACTAAACCGTGCCAACCTTGGTTTCGAGGTAATGCATGAACGTAATGCTCACAACTTCCCTCTAGACTTAGCTAGTGGC
>CALLPS010000046.1 GCA_938015355.1 uncultured Pleurocapsa sp. | reverse complement strand
TCTACAGATTCAGCTTCTTCTGTTGCTTCTAGTTCTGGAGTTTCGATTTCAGCAGTGTCCGCATCTTCGATTTCTTCGGAGGCTTCTAGTTCCGCATCTTCAATATCTTCGGAGGCTTCTAGTTCCGCATCTTCGATTTCTTCGGAGGCTTCTAGTTCCGCATCTTCGATTTCTTCGGAGGCTTCTAGTTCCGCATCTTCGATTTCTTCGGAAGCTTCTAGTTCGTCAGTTTCAATATCTTCGGAGGCTTCTAGTTCCGCATCTTCGATTTCTTCGGAAGCTTCTAGTTCGTCAGTTTCAATATCTTCGGAGGCTTCTAGTTCGTCAGTTTCAATATCTTCGGAAGCTTCTAGTTCGTCAGTTTCAATATCTTCGGAAGCTTCTAGTTCGTCAGTTGTAAATTCCTCCGTACCTTCTAATTCAATTCCTTCAGGAGATACTTCTACCGAATTTTCAGTACCAGTAATATCGGGAGTACCACTTTTAACGGAAGTACAAGCACCTAGAAGTGCTACTAAACCTAAAGTAAGAGATAGAGCTTTAAATTGAATTTTCATTTCTTTAATCCTTTTAATTTATTTCTTTGGTTGGTTTATACAAACATAAGCTTAAAAAGTAAAAAAGATGATAGCTGAAAAGATAAATTTTCGATAAGTTTTTATCAATAAAATTCTCCCAACTTTGTCAGATTAAAGTTGTGTTTGTAAACATCATAAAAGTAAAAAAAGAGATAATAATAATATAAATACTTGCTTGATATTTATTTGATATTTTCTTTATTCTCTAGAAGCTTATCGTCTAACAAATGTCATCAGTATTTTTGCTGATTAATATTTAAACATTGGTTATATTGACGGTATAAGTATCAGATACAGAATTTTAGATTATACTTGCAACTTTTCTCTCAAGTCAGCAGGAGCTAGATAACTAGCGGTACGATTTTTTTTAGTTGCAGCTAAGATCAATAAATCTTGTTCCACTAAACTTTTGAGATAGCTTCTAGCAGTATTTCGACTTACTCCTAAACTATTTGATACTTGTTGAGCTGTAAATTTTCTTCCTGGTTCTTTGACAGCCTCTTTGAGAATTTCTAAATGTCCTCTTTTCAATTTCTTTGCCATGGGACTTTTATCGATCCATTCGACAAAATTAGATAACTCTTGCTTTTTGTGTTCGATATGAGCTTTTAAAGCCGCGATCGCTTTGACGACTACTTCCACTTGATTGTAGATAAAGTAAGTCAAATCAAAATCATCTGTTTCTGTATAAAGAAAAGCTTTATCGTAGGCAGTGCGTTTTTCTTGAATGAGCTTACTAATCGAAACGTATTCAAATAACCAATAGCCTGACCGCAACATAGACCAGTAAAATAAGGCTCTGGCTGTCCGACCATTGCCATCTCCAAAGGGGTGAATGTAACCGATCATGAAATGTAAAATAATTGCCTTGATGATCGGATGAATAAAATTATCAGAATCTTCGCTATGGTGACATTGATTAGCAAAAGCACAAAGATTTTCTACCCTCTCCTTTAGGCTTTCTGAGACTGGGGGCTGATAATAGCTTTCATTAAATTGATCGCCCACAAAAATATCATCATTTTGTCTAAATTTTCCTGGAGTTGCTTGATTTTTAATGGCATTCAAGGTAGCTATTTGATGTAATTCTAAAATCATTTCCACAGATAAGTCTTCACTTTGTCTTGCTAAAACTTCTTTCATTAGTAGAAAGTTGTTAACAATCATCTGTTGTGATTTATTTTTAGGCTTTAAGCTATTTTCGAGAATTTTTTTGGCTACTTTTCTGGTTGTAGAAGCTCCTTCTAACTGAGAAGACGTAATAGCTTCCTCCATGATCAAGCTTTTGACTAAATATTGATTTTTTTCTGCCTCGCTAGATACCAGAAAATTACTATTACTAAGTTTATATCCTCCTCCTGCCATGGTGTCTATTTGATGTAACTGTGCTAACAAAGAGTTAGGAATGCAGTAGCTAAAACAAGATTGATCTTTTGCTTGCAGTCTAGCTAACTGTCTTGAGACGGCTTTACGAGCAATTTTGGTTGCTAGCCAAGCTAATTGTTGGTCATCATCCTTGTCAACTCGCCACTGAAATTCATTCCAATGATGATATCTACCTTTATTGTCAGTTACTTTGTACTTATTCATCAAACTTAAAAAGCTTTCAGGATTTTCTGTGGGCATTAGGCTGAATAAGCCGACTAAAGGTTGTGGAGTTCTAATTTTTCCCATAGCTGACACTCCATAAATCAATTTTTGTATTTTGAGTTATAAGATAATTGTTAGACTCAATATTGCTTTAAAAGTAAGGTATTTGCGCTCTCCTTGAGAAGGATCTAAATCTCAAATACTTTGCTGCATAAGAATCTAAAGCTTTTTGTTTAATCAATAAAATCCAGAAATTAAATCATAACGCAATTTTGTTTTTTTGAGTTTTAACTTCAATTGACTCTTGCTAAGAGCTAAAAGCCCTAAAGGATTTCCGTAAATAGGGGAATTTTTTTCTATTCAGCAGCTAGGAACAAAAAGAAAAGTAAACTCATTAAGTGTCGATGGTGGAACAATAAGACGGAGAACACCCTTGGGAGAAAAAAGCGAGTGGAAAAATTACAAAGCCATTAAAAAGCGATAGATGCGCTATTTTAAAGATTGAGAACAGATATAGATACTAATTTTAAATGAGCTTATTCAACCTGCAAGCGCCTTTTGAGCCAGGGGGAGATCAGCCTGATGCGATCGCTCAATTAACGGAATCATTACGGCAAGGAAACCGCTTTCAGACTTTGTTAGGTGCTACAGGTACAGGTAAGACTTTTACGGTAGCGAACTTGATTACAAATGTACAGAGACCAACTTTGGTCTTGGCGCATAATAAGACTTTGGCAGCCCAGTTATGTAATGAGTTGCGGTTATTCTTTCCTGACAATGCAGTGGAATATTTTGTCAGTTATTACGATTATTATCAGCCAGAGGCATATATACCCGTTAGTGATACTTATATTGAGAAGACGGCTTCGATTAACGATGAAATTGATATGTTGCGCCACTCCGCAACGCGATCGCTTTTTGAGCGCAAAGACGTGATTGTGGTGGCTTCCATTAGTTGTATTTATGGTTTGGGGATGCCTGCCGAATATCTTAAAGCAGCAGTGCCGATCAAACTGGGAATGGAAGTGAATCAACGGGAATTATTACGGGATTTGGTTACTATCCAGTATTCACGGAATGATATTGAATTGGGAAGAGGGTGTTTTCGGGTTAAGGGAGATGTCTTAGAAATTGTTCCTGCATATGAGGATCGGGTAATTCGTATTGAGTTTTTTGGAGACGAGATTGAGGCGTTGCGTTTTGTTGATCCTGTTACGGGAGAGATTTTGCAAAGTATGAATGGGATTAGTATTTATCCTGCCCGCCACTTTGTTACTCCCCAGGAAAGATTGGAAGTAGCTTGTCAAGAGATTAAGGATGAATTGGAAGCTCGTTTAATTCAATTGGAAACTGAGAACAAATTATTAGAGGCACAAAGATTAGAACAACGCTGTCGCTATGACTTAGAATTGCTACAAGAAGTTGGCTATTGTAATGGGGTAGAAAACTATTCTCGACATTTGGCAGGAAGACAACCAGGGGAATCACCAGAATGTTTGGTGGATTATTTCCCCGATGATTGGCTATTAATCATTGATGAGTCTCACGTTACTGTACCCCAACTACGAGGGATGTATAACGGTGATCAGGCAAGAAAGAAGGTCTTAATTGAACATGGTTTTAGGTTGCCTTCCGCTGCGGATAATCGCCCTTTGAAAGCCGATGAGTTTTGGCAGAAAGTAAATCAATGTGTCTTTGTTTCTGCCACTCCTGCGAAATGGGAGTTAGAACAGTCGGAAGATCGAGTAGCACAGCAAGTTATTCGTCCTACAGGAGTGATTGATCCTGAAATTTTAGTCCGCCCTTCAGAAGGACAAGTTGATGATTTATATGGTGAGATTAAAGAGCGCATTGCGAAAAAAGAACGGGTATTAATTACTACCCTAACTAAGAAGATGTCAGAAGATTTGAGTGAATATTTTGCCGAAAGAGATCTAAAAGTGCAATATTTACACTCGGAAATTAAATCTATTGAACGAATTGAAATTTTGCAGTCATTGCGCCGAGGGGAAGTAGATGTTCTGATTGGGGTTAACCTGTTGCGGGAAGGTTTAGATCTGCCAGAAGTGTCTTTAGTGGCAATTCTTGATGCGGACAAAGAAGGCTTTTTACGTTCCGAAAGTTCAATTATTCAAACCATTGGTCGAGCAGCCCGTCATGTTCAAGGACAGGCAATCCTATATGCTGATAATATGACGAAAAGTATGGCAAGGGCGATCGAAGAAACGGAAAGACGACGCAATATTCAGATTGCCTATAATAAACGCCATAATATTACCCCGCAGCCGATTATCAAAAATGAAGAGAATTCCATCCTGGCTTATTTAGATATCTCTCGCCGTTTAAACTCCGACCAACTAGAAGAAGTTTACGAAAAATCCTACGATTTACCCCTAGAAAAAATCCCTCTTTTAATTGAACAATTAGAAGCCAAAATGAAAGAAGCGGCAAAAAACTTAGAGTTTGAAGAAGCGGCGAAATATCGCGATCGCATTCTTAAATTACGTCATAAATTATTAGGTATAAGTTCAACCAAGCAGGAACTAGACAAAAAGTAAATGCTATATATAAAAACTTGTCAACTCTGGTTTGATTTATCAAATATAAACTAGTTTTGTTAAAATAATCTGAGTAAATTCAGGGGTGTAGATTTTTTTCTCAGGCAGGAACAATTTGTTTTTCAATACGTCAACATTAAACTTTGATAATAGTTAAAAGGGGAAAAAGTTAGCAGAAAAACATGTTTTTGGCTTTATCAACTTTTTTATTTTCCTTCCCTAAAGTTTAACTTGTGCTAAAAATTCATATATTTAGTAGCACAAAAAAGACATTTTTTGATATTAATTGAAATTAAGGAAGTATTTGACATGGCTGAATTTATTGGTACTCCCGCAGATGAAGATTTACGACTCCTGTTTCCTTTAAGCGCGGAAGACGATCTGATCGATGGTCGAGAGGGGGACGATATTATTGATGGCTATCTAGGTAATGATACTCTTCTAGGATTTGATGGCGACGACACCATTAATGGCGGAGAAAATGAAGACTTTATCTCTGGGGAAGTAGGGGATGATGTCCTACTAGGTTTTGATGGCTTTGATACTATCTTGGGTGGCATAGGAGATGACACTATTTTTGGAGAAAATCACAATGATCTTCTTTTTGGTGGGGAAGATGGAGAGGATTTTCTCGACGGTGGCGACGGAGACGATGAACTATTTGGTGAAGCGGAAGACGATACTTTATTAGGTGGAGAAGGAAGAGATACCTTATCTGGTAATAATGGCGACGATATCCTTGAAGGAGAAGGAGGAGACGACATTCTCAATGGAGGAAGGGGTGCCGATACTTTTCTATTTTCTACTATTTTAAGGACAGGAATTGATATTATTGAAGATTTCTTTTTTGATGAAGGAGATAGAATAGAAGTACTGGCAGAAGGTTTTGATATTGATACCGACGACATTGATCTCTTTGATTTTAATCCTAGTTCAGGAGAAGTTTCTTTTGATGGAGAAACTTTTGCAATTATCGCCAATGATGTTGATTTTATTCCGACCGAAGATATTGATATTGTCTAAATGACGTTGATGATTGAATGTATTAACTACAAAGTATTTCTTCTCATAGCTCATAGCTTTTAGCTTTTAGCCTTTTAATTTCGATTGAAATTTTAAATCACGGAGAATCATACTTAAATTTATCAGTACGTCTAAATTAATACGATATCTATTAGCTGGCTTGCCCAGAAAAGTCTATTCCATATTAGATTCCTACAAAATATCCCATGCTAGAAATAATTTGTACAGCTTCTTTAGCTTTGTCGATTAGCACCTGTCAAAATCATCAATCAATTGATTTAGCTCAAATAAATCAAGTAGAAACTCCTGATATTATCCAGGCAAATATTGTCCAACAGCAAGAATATTTAGCCAAGGGAAAACCCCATGAATCTAGATATCGGAGAGAGGCAGATCGAGAAATAGATGAATTAAGACATCACGACCGAAATGAACGAAATTACCGAGATCGGTATCGACATAGTGGAGAGTATCGTGATCAATACCGACACCGACGTAGAATTCATCGAGATCCCCATTTACAAGGGCGGGAAATAGACTATGACGATGAACAAGATCGCTACTATATACCTCAACGTTCCCGTGATAGACATTTTAGAAGAGGTAGGTAACTTCCTACGAAACAAATTAATCTGTTAGGGCTGGTTAAGGGGAAACCCTAAAGGGTAAAGCTTCCCATAAGGGAAAAGGGAAAAAAGCTTATCTCTCTTTTTATATACCTTATTCAAACTAGACGCGGTTCACTTGATCCATTTCCAGAGAGGATGTTTTTTTCCTTGTGCTTGAATTTTCTCTACTTTTCTGGCTAACTGACGTTGTTCATCTTCTGGTAAACCCCAAATGATATTGCGACTTTGCCAGATTAAAACAGAAATGGTCACTCCAACACAGAAAGATAAACAAAGAGTTGGTACAAAGTTGAAGTGAAATCCATAGTACAAAGCTGCCCAAGTAAAGTAATCCAACCAGAGGGAAATTTCTGCTCTCAGATTCCACAGGGCATAAGATCCTAGAGTCAACCAGCTAACTAAAACAAACAGCCAACGACCATAAACTGTTATTTGATGTAGCTTGGCTACCTTTTTCTCAAAATCAGATTGATTTATACTCACTTTTTTGACTCTATTACTCCTATACGGACGTTTTCTCAAACGTCCTACTTTTGATATTACGTCTGATGTGAATTAAAATTATTGCTCTTTATAGCTTTAGTTATGAATAATCCAGGCTTTTCAAGTTTTAGAAAGAATCAAAATACCATTTGAAATAACACTTACGGACTTTATTTGGTTAATTTTCTCAAGCTTAGAGCTATAAACCAACAGATTCTCAACGAAGCAAATTCACATCAAGCGTATATTTATTCCGATGCGGGAGTATCAGGAATAGTGATCGGGGTTTTCTCCTTCCCATTTCTCCACCAAGCAAGGAGAGTACTGGCGATAAAGATACTTGAATATGCACCCAAGATAAAGCCGACAATCAATGCTAAAGCAAAGAATTTTAGAGTTTGTCCGCCAAAAAGAAAGATACCCAATAGCGGTAATAAAGTAGTCAAGGTGGTATTGATGGAACGTCCTAAAGTTTGATTGACAGCATTATCAACTACTTCGTTAATAGACTTGTCAGGATTTGCCGCTAAATTTTCGCGGATACGGTCATAAATGACTACCGTGTCATTAACCGAGAAACCAATGATCGTTAATAGTGCCACCAAGAATAAACTATCTGCCTCTAGGTCAATCGTTAAACCCAAAAGCGAAAATATACCTGCGGTAATAAATACATCATGAAATAAAGCTGCGATCGCAAATAAGGCATAGTCAAACTTAAAGCGAATACTCAGATAGACAATAATGCCAAAAAATGCCACTAATAAGGCTAATATTCCTGAAACAAACAGTTCTTCTCCAATGGTAGGCCCCACAGAGTCGATTTGGACGGTTTTGCTGTCAAATTTACCAATTGCCTCACTAATAGAACTTAGTAAATCGCTACGGCGATCGCCATCTAAGTTTTCTGTCCGCACTGAAAGAATTTGCTTGTTATCTCCTAATAGTTGTATGGTACTGTTACCCAATCCTTGAGCGTCAAGTACTTCCCGTACCTGTGCCGTATCTATAGGCTGGTCGCAGTTACTGGCTACGGAACAATCCCGAGCAATTTGGATGCGAGTCCCACCGATAAAGTCAATTCCTGGGCGGATAGGTGCATTGAGACTGGTAAAGGAGAAAATCATGATGGCAATACTGGCAAGAATTCCTGCTCCCGAAATTGCCCACCATAAGCCACGCTTTTTAGTAATACTAAATTTCATTTTTGGTCATTGGTTAGTTAGTTGTTAGTTATTAGTTATTAGTTATTAGTTATTAGTCATTAGTTATTAGTTATTTATGACTGTTGTTGACTGTTGATGTTATGCTCTTGTGGTACTGTTTACTGATTCCAAGTTGGGACAAAATAGTTCTGGTTTTTGTCGGACTTTAGGATTGCTCAACACCACTAGTAGCATCAGAGTTCGACTACAGGTAACGGCAGTAAACATACTAACCAATACGCCAATTAAGAGAGTAATCGCAAAACCTTTGACAAGACCCGAACCGAGCCACAGCAGGGCTAAACAGGCGATCGCAGTTGTGACATTACTGTCTAAAATACTAGAGAATGCGCGAAAGAAACCTGACTCTACAGAACGATAGAGGGTTTTTCCTGCCCGTAATTCTTCTCTGGTGCGTTCAAAAATCAACACATTAGCATCTACTGCCATGCCAATACTGAGGATAAAGCCCGCAATCCCAGGAAGAGTTAAGGTAACTCCAACAATGGCATAACAAGCCATGGTGAGCAAGGCATATACAATCAATGCCACATCGGCAATAGCTCCTGGTAAGCGATAGTAAACCACCATGAAGATTAAGACCAAAACTAAGCCGACGCTAGCAGCAATAATACTACGACGAATACTATCTTGACCTAAAGTTGCCCCAACAGTGCGATTTTCCACGATAGATACAGGGAAAGGTAGTGAACCACCTTTAATCTGAATTCCTAAGTCCTTCGCTCCTTCAAGGTCAAAATTACCTGTAATGACGGCTCTTCCCCCTGAAATACCTGTGTCAGCGAATTCAGGGCCAACTACGGGAGCGCTAATCAATTCATTATCCAGAAAGATACCAATACTACGACCAGTACCCGCCAAATTTTTAGTCAACTCAGCAAACTTCTTACCCCCAGCATCGTCAAAGTTAATTGCTACTTCCCAACGGTTTCCTGTGGCATCGGGTTGAGGACGAGCATCAGTCAGGTTAGTACCCGTTAAATCGACAGAATCAAATAAATCGGCGATCGCCTGAGTTGATTTTTGCAGAGATTCCTTGGCTGCCGCTAATTTTTCCTGATTTTCTGCTTTTAACTCCCCCTGACTAAGAATTGCTAATTCTAGGGCTTTCTGTTGCCTAACTTGACTCTCGGCGCGAAACTCGCCTTCTGTTCCTTGTCTTTGTTCTTTAAATTCTAGTTTCGCCGTTCCTTTTAAGCGTCTTTCTGCTTCTTCAGGTTGGCTTTCTCCTGGTAACTGAATCAGGATCTTATCTTCGCCGATGGTTTGCACCGTGGTTTCGGAAACCCCAAACTCGTTAATGCGATTTTCTAAAACTCGCTGCACTGCTTCAATATCATCGGCAGTTGGTTGAACATCTGGTTGCTCTTTGGTCGGGTTAACCTGAATCGTCAATTGCGCTCCTCCTCTTAGATCTAGTCCCAGTTGAGGGGGAATAGTTAAGAGAATAGCGATCGCTGCTGCCACCAATGCGCAAATTAAAATAATATAGGCTCTTTGTTTCTGCATTTACTATCGCCTGCGATGGTATCTTTTATACAAAACTATAATGACATACTACTCACTTCGTCCTTCTAGCATTGTCATTGCTGGCAGTGAAGTGTCCCTAAGCTAGCTTTTATAATATTGCGGCAGATAACGTTAAAGTCAAAGAGATAAAATAAGCACAATCTATTGTTTAACCAATTTACTAATATAAGTCTTATACTTCAGTATCATAAAGGGGATAAGATTTTCCCTTTGAGATCAAGTAAAGCTCTTAATCTGATTATTGATAGTGCTGTTTTAAATTAATGAAACTTCAAGATATTTTTAACCTGAGTAGACGTTGGTTATCTGCTACTCCTGAAAGAGCTTTAGATGCAGCCTATCGTGCAGCCATTAAAATTAAAGCGATCGAAGATGATCATTTTGCAGGGCAAAAAGTATCTGCTAGCTCAGTTGAATATTCTGCTAGCGTTATCAAGGTTTTCCAGGGAGATGTTAATAACTATCTTAAAACCATCAACGCTAGGTTAGCAGAATTTAGGATTAGTCGAGGCTTATTAATTTTTTCTAATACTCAATCCGATAATTCCAGTCAAAGTATTGTTCTCTACAGTAATGGCTTTGATAATTCCCGTGAATTAACGGTTGTAGAAAAATTAGCTTTTATTGATGCCGTTACCGATAAATATCAAAAAGCTGCGGTACAAGAGCTAGAAATTACTCCCACTCGTCCTTTGCGAAAAGGTCAGAAAAACAATCGTTTAATTATTAATAAAAATAATCCTTCTCTGGCATTAAATCAATCGATTGACTCCAAAAATGCTCCCGATCCTAGTACAGAAACCATTACTGATAAAACTAGTGTTTTACCCCGCTCCTTCATGCGGACTCTCAACCGTATTAAACAAGAGATTGATCCTAAATCGGAAGATACTGAAGAAGATGTTGTTAAAAAATTTCGTAAAAGCCGTAATAAAACAGCAATTTCAATTCGGTTTCTCTTAATCCTCATTATTGTGCCGTTACTTACCCATCAAGTTACAAAAAGTATTTTGATTACTCCCTTAGTACAAAAATATTTTGAGCAACATCCCCAGCAGGTACTCTTTATTAATCAAGATTTAGAAGAAGAAGCTTTCACCGAGTTACGACACTACGAAGAGAAGCTTCATTTTAAAAAAATGATCTATGAAGATTTTGAGCTTTCCGAATTCGAGGAAG
This sequence comes from uncultured Pleurocapsa sp., assembly GCA_938015355.1. GTDB lineage: Bacteria > Cyanobacteriota > Cyanobacteriia > Cyanobacteriales > Xenococcaceae > Waterburya. The sequence goes on along the minus strand of CALLPS010000046.1, from coordinate 3,288 downwards.
AAGCTAAACTAAAACAAAAAGCAAATGAATTATCAGAGGAGTTTCGGGGCAGAGGCATTAATGCGATCGGGAATGTTTTCGCTGATTTCTTTTCTTTATTAGCTTTTGGCGGAATTATTTTTTTCTGTAAGCGAGAAATTCAGATTATCAAATCATTTCTTGATGAAATTGCTTATGGCTTAAGTGATAGTGCCAAAGCTTTTTTGATTATTTTGCTCACCGATATGTTTGTTGGTTATCACTCTCCTCATGGTTGGGAAATCATTTTAGAAGGTATTGCCCGTCATTTAGGATTGCCCGAAAATCGAGACTTTAATTTCTTATTTATTGCTACTTTTCCTGTAATTTTAGATACGGTTTTAAAATATTGGATTTTCCGCTATCTCAATCGAATTTCTCCTTCTTCGGTTGCGACTTATAAAAATATGAATGAATAATTAATATTACATATCTAATATTCTAATATTCACCTAACTACTAATTAGATCAATTAAGTAATATTTGCTAAGAGCCTAGTTGTCGTTAGTAACACTATTCTTTTTTTTATACTTTTAAGTATTAACTAGTAAGTAATTTCAACAACATTTTAAGTTTCTCTAAGAGATTGATGGATGCCAGCTACATCTGTCTTCATGTATTCAATTAATTCAGATTTATTTATTGTTAGTAGAGTCATACATATATAGCGTTTCTCAAATAAGTGAGGTGCCGTTTCGCATGAGGATAAGCTTTGTGTCCTTCTTGTCCTGAGTATTAACGGGTAAAGAAAAAAAAGGGTCATTATATAAAGCTTTAACCTTTTCCCTTTCTACCAAGCTATGGGTTACAAGCTCTTTAAGCATCCATACCAAGTTTCTTGTTACATTCGAGAATTGCTATCTAAGTTCAAAAATTAAAATTAAAATCAATAAGAGTCAAATTCTCCTCTGATTTTATTCTTTAACTACTGATATCAGGCTGCTTTTCTTTATTAACAAAGTTTAATGTAACTATTTTGTATACGATCAAAGTCTATAGTAAATAATACTTAAATATTTTTTAGTACGTATTTTTAACTAATAATATTTTCTCAAAAAACTGTTGACAATTCAACAATTACATCCACAATAGATATGAGATAAGCTCTATTTCTAGCTAGTTTAAAGTTCATGTATTTAGTCAATAATACACAGACTAGTTATATCCCAAATGCTGTATTTACATGCTTTTAACAGTAGCTTATAACTACTTTATTAATGTCAATTTTATGTTGTAAAAATAAGGAGATATCATGTCAAGTGTTGTAAGAGTAGAATATCTGGACTTATCAACTGAACTCGTCCCAAATGAATTTACGGTTACAGGTGACAGCTTAGAAGTTTTTACTCGAGAAGATCAAAGAAGTATTGCGGAAGTAGAATCAGGAGATTCCCCTGTTGCTATTACAGGGGGAAACCTTGATGACACCATTATTGGTGGTGTTGGCGATGACACCATTACGGGGGGTGATGGTGATGACAATATTACTGGTGGTGCTGGTGATGACGACATTACGGGCGGTGCTGGTAATGATGTTTTAAAGATTGGTCTTGGAGATAGTGTTTCCACTGGAGAGGGAACAGATCGAATTCTTGTTGATCTACCTCAAGAATTTAATCGTTCAGAGCTTCCCGTTGTTACTGATTTCGAGCCTGGGGAAGATGAAATCGCAGTTTTTGCTGTTGGTAATGCAGCTGAAATTCCTGTATACGATCAGGAAACTGGGGTACTTTTTTTAGATAGTCTAGAAGTAGTTCAACTAGATCAAGGTCTTCTTCTCAGTGAAGATGATATTGAAATTGAAGGTAACGACTTACCTGTCAGCATAGTTAATAGTAGTGAAACTACGGTATTTAGATTCTTTGATCCTTCGTCAGGAGGGCATTTTTATACTGTTGATGAAAATGAGAAGACTTTTGTTCAAGATAATCTAGATAATTATACTTTTGAAGGAGAAACTTACGAAACAATGGACCCTACTACAGGGGTCGAAGGAGAAGAAGTATATCGCTTCTTTAATCCAAACACAGGCGTACATCTTTATACAACAAGTGAAGTTGAAAGAGATTCAGTTCTGGAAAATCTGGACAATTTTGTTTTTGAAGGAACTAAATTCTATGCTTTTGAAACTGAAGTAGAAGGTTCTATGCCTATTTATCGCTTTTATGAACCTACCCTGGGAGTTCACTTTTATACTCCTAGTGAGTTTGAAAAGAATAGTGTAATGGAGAACTTGGATAACTATGATTTTGAGGGTATTGCTTACTATGCTATGCCTCTTGAAGGCGATATGGGGGACGAGTAATTCTCTCTATTAATAGTTTTGGGTTTTTATTGTTTATTTTCTCTAAAATGTATGATTGAGTGCTTAAATTTGAATCGAAGCAAACAATTGTAATGGTTTTCTATTTGACACTTCTCTTGATGATTAATATTCACTTTCTCGTAATTTCCTAACGTGAATTTGAATAGTAAATTAATTATACTTATTTTGATTGTTTAATTAGAGGTTTGATTGGTAAGTTTGCCAGTCAACCTCTTTTTTAGTTGTTTGGGCTTGATTTTTGTTTAAGTACTGATAGTAGAAGCATTTTATTTCAGTAAAAGTAACATTGTCGTGGATAGACAATTAAGATTATCTTTGTAATCTGTTTAATACTTTATAAATCAAAATATCTTTTATATGTCTCAGCCCACAGCATACGAACAATATCTACTCGAATTAATTAATCGGGCTCGTTTAAATCCTGTAGGGGAAGCTAATTTATTCGGGATTGGATTAAATGATGGACTAAATGCTAATACTATTTCTGATAGTGCCAAACAACCTTTAGCTTTCAATTTACTATTAATAGATTCTGCTAGATCCCATAGTCAATGGATGTTAGACACTGATACATTTTCTCACACTGGTGAGGGAGGAAGTAGTTCAGGCGATCGCATGAGAGATGCTGGTTATCAATTTACGGGAAGTTGGACATGGGGGGAGAATCTTGGTTACACAGGAACAACTGGAACCCTCAACGTTAATAATGCAGTAGGTCAAGTACATAAGAACCTATTTAAAAGTTCTGGTCATCGCAAAAATATTTTAAACAATAGTTATCGTGAAATCGGTTTAGCCACTCTGACGGGAGACTTTGACGGTTATAACGCCCTCATGGTGACGGAGAATTTTGCCAAATCTGGCTCAGATATATTTTTGACGGGGGTAGCTTTTGATGATTTGGTACAAGACGATGATTTCTATACTGTAGGAGAAGGTTTAGG
>CALLPS010000045.1 GCA_938015355.1 uncultured Pleurocapsa sp. | reverse complement strand
GAAGAGTTAAGCGAGATTCGTCGTATCTGGCTGGAAGAGAAGCATGAATTTGATGATAGTCTTCCCCGCATTTATCAAGAGGTAACAGGCGAAGTGTTTCAGGATATTCGAGTAGGAGTGGATGAGAAATTACTCGGTAGTGACGAGTGGGGTATTTTGGAGGAGATTTGTGGTGATGACGCGATGCATTTGGAATTGATGGCGAAGTTGTTAGATACGGAAAGGCAGTATCATACGAAATATCGTCGGGTTGGTATTTATGAAAGTTTGGAAGAATGCTTTAGTACTAGTTCAAGAAGTAAGGAAGAAGCTATTAGAAATGCCCATCAAAAACGAGATTTGAAAGCTGCTTCTAGTAAAGGTGATGTGGAAAAAGTGAAGCAGCTAACTTGGGCGGGGATTAAGTTTTCTAGCGATAATAGTGAGCAACATAAGTAGTTATTATTCTAATTAATAATAGAAGACTGATAGCTGATAGCTAAAAACCTTATCTTCAAAGTTTATAAATCAAACTGTCAAGATGCAATAAATAATGATTTTTACTGAATTAGTATTAGAAAACTTTGGTGCTTATGCTAACCGTAATGTGATTAATCTTCGTCCAGAAGATGAAGATGTAACACGCCCAATTATTTTACTCGGCGGTATGAATGGTGGTGGAAAAACCACCTTGATGGATGCGATTAGATTAGCTTTGTATGGACAAAGAGCTAAATGTTCTACTAGGGGGAATTTGGGTTACAGTGGCTTTTTAATGCAGTCGGTAAATGGTAAAGTTGAACCAGGAGATTTGACTAAGATTGAGTTGTCTTTTGAACATATAGTTAATGATCAATGGAAAGAATTTAAAATTATTAGAGTTTGGGATAAATATAATCACAATGGAAAGGATAGTTTAAGTATTAAAGTTGACAATGATTATGATAATGCTTTAGCTAAAACTTGGGATGAGTATGTGGAGAATATTCTGCCTTTAGGAATCTCTAACCTGTTTTTATTTGATGGTGAACAAGTCAAAGAATTAGCAGAATTGGATACACCACCACAGCCAGTTGTAGAAGCTATCTCGACTTTATTGGGGTTGGAATTAGCAGAAAAATTAGTGATCGATTTGGATGTTTTAGTCAGTCGCAAACGTAAGTCTTTAGCGGATAAGCAGCAGTTACAAACTATTGAAGAGATTGAGACAAGATTAAAGCAATTAGAAGAGAGAAAAGTAAGTCTGTTGGAAGAGTTGGGTGTTTTACAGCAACAACTAACTAAAGCACAAAAGAAACAGAAATCTACTTATAATAAATTTCGTACGGAAGGGGGAAAGATTGCTAAAGAAAGAAGTGAATTAGAAGCCGAAATTAGCGAAATCAGCAAAATAGTTGAACAGCATCGCCACGAGTTAATAATATTAGCAGGTAAAAGTTTACCTTTGCAGTTGATTTTGCCTTTATTAGAACAGTCAAAATTACAGGCTAATCAAGAATTAAAGAAAGAACAGTTACAACAGGCAAAAGATATTATAGACGATCGCGATCGCAAGTTACTCAGCCACATTATAAATCTGCAATTAGAACCAGATCATCTCGATAAAATTAAGTTTTTTATTGAACAAGAAAATCAAAATATAAATAATATTATTCAATCTCAAGGATCTAGTTATTTAGCTATAGATCGAGAACAATTAAATCAATTTGCTCACACTCTAGATCATAAACTTCCTTTACAACAACAACAAACACAGGACATAATTACTAATTTAAAACAACTTGAGGTTGAAATAGATAGTCTAGAAAAACAAATTGCGACCGCAGCATCTCCAGAAGCTTATCAGAAACTCAATCATGCTTTAAATACTGCCCAAAAGCAGTTGGATAAATGCCAAAGAGATTATGATCGGGGACAATATCAATATACACAGCTAGATCGTGAAATTGAGCAAACTAAAAAGGAATTAAAAAATTACAGTGAACAAAATATAGACTCGTCTAATGATCAACATCTGATTAACTCCGCAGCGAAAGTACAGCAAACATTGAATCTTTTTCGGGATAAGCTAACTCTTAAAAAACTGAATAAGTTAGAAGTTGAAGTTACTGAATGTTTTCGCTACCTGCTACATAAGTCAAACTTAGTTCATAAAGTAGTTATTGAACGTAATAGTTTTCGTCTTTCTCTCTATGATCCTGATGGTCAATTATTGCCCAAACAACGCCTTTCCGCAGGAGAAAAACAACTCCTGGCGATCGCATTTTTATGGGGACTTGCTAGAGTATCAGGACGTAATTTACCGATTGCGATCGATACTCCCCTGGGAAGATTAGACTCCTCTCATCGTTATAATCTGGTAGAGCGATATTTCCCGACGGCATCTCATCAAGTAATCTTACTTTCGACTGATACAGAAATAGGAGAAAAGGAAGTAACCATGTTACGAAAACAAGATGCTATCTCTCAGGAATACTTACTAAAATATAATACTGATAGTCGTCAAACAACTGTGAATAAAGGTTATTTCTGGTAAATAAAGTTAATTCTCTATTCTTCATCTATTTATTTAGATTGAAAAAAAACCCGTTCAAATATACGTAGCGGGAAGGGATGGCAAGTTAATCCTGTAGGCATCCTTACTTACGAATAGAACACTTCTCTGTCTTTAGCGATTAATGTACTGCGATATTTGACTGCAACTACTATTTATCATCTCAGGTTCACTTTGCGCACTATTTTCCATTATGTATATAATATCATGTCAAGTATCAAGTTATCGAAATTTTTCAATTAATTGATTATGCTTTAAAGCAACCTATACTTAAATAATAAAACAGACAAAATCTAAATTACTTTTAACTCAATTTATTTGGTATTAAGTAGGTAGGCTAAATAATTTATAAGACCTAGGTAGTTAATTTTTTCCCTAACCCCCAACCCCGATCACCTATCCCCTACCGCAACCGTTGTATATTTAATTTCACCCACCCACTTACAATACTTTTATTGTCAATAATATTTAGGAAATACGCATCAATACTCCGTTGTGAAGGAAAAAATTATCGGTTCGCGTTATAAAGTTTTAGAATATATTGCCCAAGGCGGATTTGGCACGACTTATCTGGCGAAAGATACTCAACTTCCAGGTCAAGATTTATGTGTAGTTAAACAACTATCCCCCAGCACGGAAACACCTAAATTATTGACAGTAGCTCGACGCTTATTCAAAACAGAAGCAGCCGCACTAAACAACTTAGGTCATCATGAGCAAATACCAGAACTTTTGGCTTACTTTGAAGAATCAGAAAAATTCTATTTAGTACAGCAATATATTGACGGTCAAACTATTGAACAAGAGTTGAATTCCCAAGATATTTGGTCAGAAGGCAAAGTTATTGAATTACTCCAAGATTGCCTAAAGATCCTAGAATTTATTCATGCCCAAAGAGTAATTCATCGTGATCTCAAACCAGCTAATTTAATTCGTCGTCATTGCGATCAAAAGATCGTCCTCGTAGATTTTGGGACGGTCAAAAATGTTCTTCAGGAACGGAATAAGAGTGCTCAACTGACTATTCCAGTAGGAACAAAAGGCTATATGCCCGCCGAGCAAGCGAGAGGGATACCAAGCCCTGCAAGTGATATATACGCCCTTGGTATTATTGCCATTCAGGCTCTAACCAAAATTGAACCATTAGAACTAGAAGAAGATGATCATGGAGAGCTGATGTGGTCGCATCTGGCTCAGGTTAATCCTGGACTAGCTAAAATTCTAACTCAAATGACGCGATATGGTTTTAAGGATCGTTATCAATCTGCATCAGAAACTTTGCAGGCTTTAAATACCTTCTTAGATGTTGGTATAACCAAAGCCCAATCTCCGAAAACTATCAATCAATCATTGTCTGACAATTTAAACGGCAATGATGCCGCAACTGTTGCTGTTTCCGATACCGTAGAAAACAAATCAGTTGCCCCAGCCTTATCCCCCAATACTAATTTACCAAGCCAGACAGAGCCAAAGCAAAATCAGCAATACGTTGTGTTGCCAAGACTATCGCCAGATATGATGCTAAAAACAAGTTCAGCATTAGCCCCACCTGTGTTGGGCAAAAAAATACTTTTCCCCAGTCTGATAATCGCTCTAGTCACAATTGCGATCGGCAGTATATATTTGTTTATACAGCAAACTCCACCCGACTCAAACCAAATCCCAGATTTAAAAACTCCCAGGTTAGATCAGGGAGGAGGCTTTCGAGAAGATCTTTAAAATAGTGTTTTTAAAGCTCTGAGAATATAAGGGTTTCAGCTCCCATCCGAACTCAGGTTATCTAGAAAGCTAAAAGCTAGAATCACCAAACTTTCACGACAGTTAGTAGTCAAATCAGCATTAATCCATAACCACAATTTCACCAACCATCCCCGCCGCAGTATGACCTTTAATGGAACAGTGTAATTCGTAGGTACCTGGCTTCATTGGAGTTAAAACCCATTCCGCTTCTCCTCCTGGTTTTAGCTCTAATTCGTGAATTGCCCCTT